>JAGHDS010000418.1 GCA_021159845.1 Anaerolineae bacterium | reverse complement strand
CTTGCAGTCCCATCTCGTGTGCGCTAAACTCTGGATCATAGACATGTAGGACCTCCTGCCATGAACTTCGAGCGGTTCACAGCCTCGGAGGTTCTACATGCTCCCGGATTTGTCAAACTCTGCGCGTCTCCCCGGCACAGCCGGGGGCTTACCTAAATTAGTTATGGGTGCGTGATGCTGATGGCAGGGTTATTCCTGTACCGCGGTACAAAGGAGGCGTGGGCAAAAAGGCGCTATGGGGCACATTTTATCAGCAAACTGACCGATTGCGATGGCGAGAACAGTGAAACGGAGTCGTCACTGGACCTTCGCGCATGATTGCGGCTACATCTCAGACGAACAGCACGCCCGATTGACCTCTCTCAACAGAGAAGTTGACAGAATGCTCGGCAGCATGATCAAATACACGCTGATTCCAGCTGCTTTTTTCTTGATCTAAAGCATCCTCAGTATCCCCCTGCAGCTTTGTTTTGCAAAATCCCCGCCTGTGATGGAGCTCACCCCGGCGCTCCCTCGATCCCGCACGAAGCTTGGGACTCGCTATTGTGGGAAAATATCTTGACACACCTCCATTGGCTGTGCTACCATGCGCCCGCATTTGATCTGATCCCGTAAGAGAGAGGCTTGGGGAATGTATCCACAGAGTGAGATATTGTTCCCTTATCGGCGTATCGCTCCGTTGAAGAAGTTGCGGGGCGAGAAATGGCGTGAATTGGTCACCCGGGTGACGGCTCAGCCGGATGGCACACTGGACACCCTGGCGTTCTCCCTGATGATGATACGGCTGTGTGACTGCCTGAACTGTGATATGGGAAGCTATAAGGCGTCCCTGGGGTGTCTGACGTGCTCTCAACGCACAATTGCAGGGTTTAAAGGGGATGACGAGGCGCTTATCCAGGAGTTTGAACAGGCCCGACAGGATGTGAAAGCCTATCTGGCAGAGCGAGGACAGCTAGAGGGGGAGAGAGCCCGGGTCTCGTCGGGCAGCAAGAAGATGGTGTATACATGATCCAAGGTGAGAAGGTCCGGCTGCGGGCGATCGAACGGGAGGATCTACCCCGTTACGTGCGATGGCTGAACGATCCCGAGGTCATGCGGTATTTCGGGATATATCGTCCATCGAACCTGGAGGATGAAGAGGCCTGGTACGCGTCTCAGCGCGCGGATGATTCCTCCATGAACTTTGCTATTGAGACCCTGGAGGACAGCCAACATGTGGGTGGATGTGGGTTCTCCCACATCGACTGGCGGAATCGCTCGGCCGAGTGCGGCATACTCATCGGTGAAAGGAGTCGGTGGGGACAGGGTTTGGGGACGGACGCCATGCGTACGCTCGTGCGCTATGGCTTTCAGCAACTGAACCTTCATCGTATCTATCTGCGTGTTTTCGAGGAGAATCAGCGCGCGATCCACATCTACGAAAAAGCGGGGTTTCAGATCGAGGGCCGGTGGCGGGATGCCGAGTTTCGCCACGGCCGGTATCACGACATCATCTGGATGAGCATCTTGTCTGATTCTCCTGACAGGGCATGACGGGCGGTTCGAATATTATACTGTCTATGACCGTTTTATGAGTGAGTCGGCTGTGTTCTGATTTCAGAGAGCTCAATTATGACCTTACACACGGCCGCGGAAGTGGATCTGATCCGGAGCAGCCAGCAAGGGGATGCTCGGGCCTTCGGCGAGTTGGTACGACGTTATTATCGGCTTGTTGTGAGCATTGCTTACCGGTTGTGCAATGATCCACAGATGGCTGAAGACATGGCGCAGGAGGCTTTTCTGAAAGCCTGGCAGGCGTTGCCCCGTTTTCGTATCAGAGAAGAAGGGGAATCGACCGGCTTCCGAGCGTGGGTGAGCCGCATCGTCGTAAACGCGACCATCGATGAGATGCGGCGCCAGCGTCCGGCAACCGGTTTGGACGATCTCACCCCGGCCGGCGGCATACGGCCAGCAGAGGCGTTGGATCGTGTCGTGGAGGCCGAGATGGTGCGCTCCGCTATCGCCCGACTGCCAGAACGTAGCCGGGCGGCGTTGATTCTGCGTGAGTATGAGGGCCTCTCCTATGAGGAGATCGCGGAAGCTCTGGATATCCCCATTGGCACGGTCATGTCTCGCTTGAATTACGCGCGTAAACGCCTGCGAGAGGAGCTCTCGCATTATTTCCCTTGATCCCTCGCTGTGTTCGTTTGCCAGATCATTGGCTCAGGCCGATCTGGCCCATGCCTGTCTCGGGAAAGAGCGATGGCGGACGATCACCAACCCTGGTCTCGATGGTTGATTGCTTATCACGATGGGGAATTGTCCCCGGCTGAGCGAGAACGCTTCCTGGAGCATCTGGCCACGTGCCCTCGATGCCAGCACGCCCTGGCGGACCTGGAATCGTTGCGAAGGGCGTTGCATACGGTAACCGTGCCTTGGTCGGAGATCAGCTCGGCCGACGAGATGTGGACGCGTGTCGCCATGCATCTGGAGCGTAGACGCGCGAATCGACTAGCCTCTGCACCTTGGCTCCATTGGCTGCCCTCGATGGGATTGTTGCTTCTCAATGTTGTGACTCATGCAGCCGGTTTGCTCATCGTCATTGTGATGGTGCTATCTATGACGGGCCTGGTAAATGTACAGCGCGCTTTGGGATGGGCAGATCGCGTGCAAGGTGTCCCGGCGGATCAGGTCCTGAGCTGGGTCGCACTGCGTAGTTTGGGTGGCCCATTAGGCTGGGGCGCGAACATGATCTCGCTGCCGCCTGGATGGGATGCTGCCGTCGAGTTCGTGCTCTCGACGCTGGCCTTCATACTGGTGGCCTTCGTTGTGGGCCTGGCCTACATGCTCTCATTGTGGCTGCTATGGCGACGAGGCGAGTTGACCTGATATCCGGAGGCAAAACATGGATCACATCGATATCCTGCGCCGGGCTCTACGCCTGGCCTGGAATCGGAAGGCGCTGTGGTTGTTTGGCGCCATTCTGTTCCTGACGGGTGGGGGGAGCTTCAATTTCCCGCGTGGACAGGCTCGTTGGCACGCTCGGTGGACTGACCTCCCATTCGTGTCGAAGAACTGGATAGCCTGGCTGATCGCCGGCTCCTGTCTCCTGCTCATCGTGATCGTTGTTGGTCTTATTCTCCGATATATGGCGCAGGTGGCGTTATATCGGCTGGTGGACGAGGAACTGGTATTGGAACGCGCGGCGACGGTACGGCATGGCTTCGAGTTGGGATGGGATCATCGGGCTTTACGGTTGTTCGGCATCGACTTAGTGATTGACATCCCATTTTCCCTCATCGCTTTGCTGATCCTCGCCTTCGCCCTCTCGCCCCTCCTCCTCATGCTGATTGACAGCACCGGGATGCGTGTCATCGCGATCATCCTGACAGTTGCTTTGGGGCTACTGGCCCTGTTGGTGTTGCTCATCCTGGGAGGTGTGGTTGGAGTCTGGCATCAACTGGTTGCCCGGAGCGCCGTGCTAGACGATCGGCGGTGGTACGAGAGCCTGAAGCATGGCTACACACTGTTTGTAACCCATTTTAAGGATGTCTTCCTCATGGCATTACTGATGTGGGGAATTGCAATCGGCTGGCGGCTTGTGATGTTGCCTGTGACAATCCTTTTGGGTGTGGTCGCTTTTGTGTCCGGCGGGGTGCCCGCGTGGTTGATCTGGAATCTGACCGGCGCCCGATGGCTCGCCATGCTGGTCGGCGTTCCCATCGGGCTGGGGGTGTTCCTGTTACCGATGGCGGTTATCCAGGGGGCTTATCAGGCGTTTCACTCCACCGTATGGACGATCACGTATCGGGAGTTGGTACCCGCATTGGAGACGATAGAGGACACGTGATCACCACTGCTGGAAGGCTGTCAATCCGGTAGAAGGCGGGCTTTGGGCCCGCCTTCTTTTTAGGCTTAGGAGAGCGCCTCCGTGAGCGCCCTGGCGACCTCGTATACCATCGGACCCATCCGTGGCCCGATGGACATGCTCTCCTCGTACGCATCTTCTGGATCGAAGTAGTTTCGCGGCACGTGGAACTCCGATTCATCCAGGATGTATCCCAGCTCGTCGTTGGCCAGGCCGATGAGGAATCGATAAGGGCCAGGCAGAAGATGCCGCAGCTTCAGCCCCAGCCGGGGAAGCACCTCACCGGGAAGCGCCAGCATCTGCACGGGCCCCAGCGCCAGCAGGTAAACGCCGGTTGTAACGACCGTCTCTCCATTGGTTGCCGTCATCTGGCGATGGATGAGCCCCCTTCGGCGCGCCGTCTCCAGCAGAGGATTGTTCATCACCACGTCGAACTCGCTGGGATACCAGCGCACTTGCTCGGGGATGAAAGTAGGGGCTTCCGCCAATGCATCCAGGGCGATCTCAGCTAGCCGCTCCCCCATACCTTGCGCTTCTGCAAAAGTGTGATCGGAGACGTTCGGCGTCATCATGCCGCCCAGGTCCCCGCTGAAGTGTATTGCCAGGCCGCCTCCATCGGCCTCGATCGCCGCTCGTAGAAAATGGGGGAAGTCGGATGTGATGATCGTGTTCTCCTTCCACAACACCTCTGGGTGGCAGGGGAAATTCGTCACCGTTGCCAGGGCCACGCCTTGTTCATCCTCCACGCGCAGGACGGATAATTCGTCGTCGAGGATGTCGGCTTCTCGTGCGTTGCGAGCCAGTCCGGGAACGGGACGGGTGGCTGCCCTGAGGCGTACTGGCCGGAGATTCTGAGCTGCCTCCCCGATAGCATCTGTGATCTGGGCGCGCAGCCAGCCCAGGTACGCGTGATCGACGCCGGATGTGTGCAAGTCCGGGCCCCACAGGCCCAGCGTATCCGGGCCGGAATGCGTGTGGGTGGACGCGATGATGGTGCCATCTACCTCTACCTCGCGGCGAGATAGTTCCTCCCAGATGGCCAACACATCATCTCGGAAAAGCCCGATCAGGTCCAGCGCGACCAGGGCGATGGTGGTGACGCCATCGCTGATCACCAGGGACCTGGCCCACAGGTCGTCGTGTATGGCTGTGGCTACCCGGTTGCGGCCGAAGCCGGCCAGATACACAGGCTGTTGAGTGAGGTCTGGGGTGATCTTGCGCATAGCTACGCCTGCGGATAGCTCCCCTGAGGGTTTTAGGGATGGCTTGTCTTGTGATACGAGGCTCGTTTGTGTGGGCATCGCGGGGCCTCCTCCACCCTTCAGCCAGCCCTGAAGGCCTGGCGCATCTGCTCGATGACGTAGAACGGATCAGTGCCGATGACGTTGGACGCGTATAGCTCCATCGCGCCGATATCTCCGGTGCGGTTCACCGGATCGCCGCGGTCGACGAGGCGGAAAATGGCGGGAAATCCAGACCAATCTTCGGGAACCGGCGCGAGCGGCGGCAGGTAGAGTGCGACATTAAAGCTGAGCACTCCCATCCGGTCGCGGTAGCAGGCCAGGGCATGATATAACGCCCGTTTAAGCTCGTCGGTGAGATCGGGCGCGATGAGGAATACCTCCCGCTCCTTCGCCGGGGTTAGATAGGCGAGCACGCGCACGCCATTGGCTTCGAAGCCCAATCCCAGGTCGGCGTGGGCCGCATACAGATCATCAAAATAATTGCTATTGTGGGCACGGCGATAGGCGAGCGCTGCCCGGCGCCACCCTTCGATGCGAGCGTAATGCATGTCCCGGGTCATGGTTACCTGGGCATGGCCGTGGATGATGCTGGCGGCTGCCTTCCACAGGCAGTTCCACATGAAGAAGAAGTAGCGGGATTGTGGATCTTGCAGCATGACCTCATCCGCCCAGGCGCGAGCGGTCGTGACATAATCAACGACCTGCTCCTCGTTGAAGGCCAGTGGGTCATGTTCGCGGAAGATCACCAGGCCGTGGAAACCATCGTATTTGGCGATGTTCGATGCGGTGATACAATATCGGCCCTGCACCCGGCCGAATATATCTTCCGGGGTACCGGATTCCGGGTGGCAGAAAGGGTCCCCGGTTTTGGTTCGGGCCTCGGTGACCAGATCGCTGGGGCTTCTCGCCTCCATCGGCCGGCGGGCGCGCAACTCATTGAACAAGGCTCCTTCCATGGTCACCATGTTCGTGATCTTCACAATGCGCTGGGCGACCACGACGTCAACGGAGCCGAAATATCCTTTGATCCAGGGATGCATGGACTCTGGCGGGTCCAGGTGGCCTACTGCCTGGCTGACGTGGAAAATGCGTCGAAATCGGGCCTTCGCTTCAGGTGGTAGCTCATCCACCATGCGTGGCAGGTTCACGATGCCTGGCTCGATCTCGGGCAAGGAATGTGGCAGGGGCTCTCTCGCCTTCTCGAACTCGACTATGCGGCTCACCGTTATACCTCCACTTCCCGGCTTCCGTTCTGTTTGCCACCTCCCATCCGTCCGGCCGTCCCGTCTGGATGCATCACCCCATACTCCTCCGGTCGACGTGTACCGTGCTTGGTAGCGACGGCCCGGTAGTATAGGTCCACGTACTTACGGGCCGAGTGCTCCCAGGAGAAGTCGGCTCGCATACCGCGCCGCATGAGCTTGGGCCAGACATCCTGGTATTTGTAGGTCTCGACGGCGCGAGTCAGTGCTGTGTAGAGGGCCATCGCGTCGTAGGGCCCGAAGGAAAACCCGTTGCCCTCATCTGTGCGTGGGTCGTAATCCTGGACAGTGTCGGCCAGCCCTCCAGTTGCCCGCACGATCGGCACGGAGCCGTATCGCATGGCGATCATCTGCCCAAGGCCGCACGGCTCGGCTCGCGATGGCATCAGGAGCATGTCGCTGCCGGCGTAGATGCGCTGTGCCAACGGGGCGTTGAATGTCAGGAAGAGGGACATGCGGTCGGGGTAACGATTATGAAGGCTGGCGAATAGCTCGTGGTAACGTTGTTCGCCTGTGCCCAGCAGGATGAATTGGCTGGGCAGGTGCTGCATCCAGGCATCCATGATCTCGGCGATGATATCGAGGCCTTTCTGGTCGGTTAGACGAGAGATGGCGCCGATGAGGGGGACATCCGGACGCTCCGGCAGCCCGGCCTCCTGTTGGAGCGCGGCCTTGTTAGGTGGCCGATCGGCCAGGTGTCGGATATCGTAGCGTGATGCGATGTGAGGGTCCGTGGCCGGGTTGTACACCTCGTAGTCGATGCCGTTCAGCACGCCAAACAAACGATCTCTGCGGTCCCGGAGAATCGGATCCAGGCGCTCGCCGAACTCGGGTGTGAGGATCTCCTGGGCATACCGCTCGCTGACGGTGTTGATGATGTCGGCGAAGAGGATGCCGCGGGCCATCAGGTCGACCACATCGTTAAGGTCCGGGGCCAGGTCTGGGTGTGCGATGAAGCCATACTCGGCTACTCCAGCTATTTCCAGAACCCGGTAGCCGAAAACGCCTTGATAGGCCAGGTTGTGGATCGTGTACAGTGTTGCCGTGCTTTTGAAAAAGGGATCGTCTCGGTAGGCGGTCTGCATCCAATTGGGGACGATGGCCGTATGCCAGTCATTGCAGTGGATGACATCCGGACGCCAGTTCATCTGGCGGCACATCTCCAGTGCGGCCCGGGAGAAGAAGATGAAACGTTCGGCATCGTCAGGATACATGTAGATCCCGTCTCGGTCGAAGAGCCGAGCATTCTCGATAAAGTAGATGGGGACGTCCTCGCCGATATGGCCCTCCCAAACGCGGGCCGTCTCTTCCGTGTCGTCCATGGGAACGGAGAATGGGCTCAGGATGGGTGTGAGGTGAAATTGCTCCGGGGAGATTCGCCCGTAGCGCGGCATGGCCACGCGTATGTCATGACCTAATGCCCGGATTGCCTTGGGAAGGGAGCCTGCTACGTCGGCCAGGCCGCCTGTTTTTGCAAACGGGACGACTTCGGCGGAAAGGAATAGTATCTTCAACGGCGGTTGAGCGCTCATCGATACGATCACCTTGTAAGGCCCGGATGGTGGTCCCCGATTGGCTTGCTGTGCCCGGCCAATCAGGGAGATGATGGGGGACTAGCTCACTAGCTCGCGTTGCCCCATGGATGCCTGGCATCCTAGCATAGCCTGCGCACGCGCGCAAATCCGGGCAACTGTTCACCGTTGGGGTAAAAGGGGGTAGCTGCGCTGCACCCTCGTACATCAAGCCTCACGAAGCCGAATCAAGCCCCCTTCTCCCAGGCGTGGGAGAAGGGGGTCTGGGGGATGAGGGCCATCCGCGGCCAAAACACCTGGATCGTAGGAGGGTCGCGCACATGTGTATCGG
>JAGHDS010000043.1 GCA_021159845.1 Anaerolineae bacterium | reverse complement strand
CGACCGTAGTTTCTTCTCCAACCTGGACATCGTCCCCTCATAGGTTGGCGGATGCGGTTTGTCATCGCCTTGCCACCAATCGGGCTGGCGTACCTCGTAGAAGAATTGGTCCAGGGCTGGCCCTCTGCGTTTGCTGTCGAGAAACCCTCGTATCCCCAGGCCAAGCCCACCGCGCTCCTTCCAGCGGCGAAACAGATCCAGCCACGTCTCGCGTCCCATCCGTCGTCCGTCCAGCGGTGCCTGTATCTCCAACAGCTTATCCATCCGCCCCATGCGCTCTGCCCGTTCATAGATCTTGTACCAGATGCACGGCCGTGAGGGATCGACGTAGCAATGATCGGGCGTGGAGCCGCCGCAAGGCCCATTGCGCAGCCCTTTGGGGCACGCCATTGGACAGATAAAGGCGGTCTCCTGCAAGATACAGTTCCCGCACATCCGGCATCCGAAGAGAATACTTTTCACCGTACGCTCGAAGGCTGTGAATACACGCTCCCATCGAGATGGCCGATCGAGCGGATAGTAAGGTAGTTGAAAACGCCGTGGTGAAAAGAGTGGCATGATCCCCCCTCCAGGATTCCACTCGCTAGATATGATTGTATTGCCTGGCGTCGCCTCATCTCGTATGCAGATGTCTGGCTGTCAGACACCCTGCATGGAAGGGCATGTCCCCTCTTGCTAAGTCGTCTGATAGCCCGTGCAGTTATTTTTCTGCCGATAGAGCGCGTTTAAATCCTTGCAGCGTGTTCTGTAGCAGCATGGCGATGGTCATAGGCCCTACGCCACCCGGAACAGGCGTGATAGCCGAGGCGACCTCTTTCACCTCATTGAAAGCGACATCACCGACCAGCCGATAGCCGGATTTGCGACTCGGGTCGTCCACGCGATTCACACCCACGTCGATCACTACCGCTCCCGGTTTCACCCAGTCGCCGCGCACCATCTCAGGCCGTCCTACGGCGGCCACCAGGACATCTGCCTCCCGGGTGACGGATGGCAGGTCACGTGTACGTGAGTGACAGATGGTCACCGTAGCGTTGGCATGTAAGAGCAAGAAGGACACTGGCATACCGACGATGTTGCTTCGGCCTAAGACGACCGCACGGCTGCCCTCCAGCGTCACTCCAGCTCGTTCCAGGAGGACCATGATCCCTCGCGGGGTACATGGAACGAAGAGAGGCTCTCGGCCTTTCATAGCCAGCCGGCCGATGTTCACCGGGTGAAAGCCATCCACATCCTTCTCGATGCTGATGGTATTCAGCACGGCTTCCTCATCCAGGTGCGATGGTAGGGGGAGCTGCACAAGGATGCCATGAATCTCCGGATCAGCGTTCAGCTCGCGTATCAGGCCCTCGACCTGCTCCTGGGTCGCGTCGTTGGGGAGCGTAGGCCGGACGGAGTGGATGCCAACCTCCTCGCAGGCCCGGCCCTTCATGCGAACATACGTCTGCGAAGCCGGGTTATCGCCCACCAATACCGTTGCCAGGCCGGGGACCTTCCTGTATTTCTCCTTCAACGCCGCGACCTCCGCCTTGATCTCCTGGCGGATCTCGGCCGCGATGGCCTTTCCGTCGATAATTGTAGCCGTCATCTACTCCTCCCTGAGAGTGAAGTATTTACCTCTTACGATCTACGATGAGTGCCGTCTCGCCTCGCGTTGGAAACGGTATGCCAATGTGAAGAAGGCGGGCATGATGAACGCGCCGGAGAGTACGACGCCGTTCTCCAAAAGCGGGCTGCGTGCGAGGTATCCAGCCACGCCGATGATCCCGGCGGCCGCCGAAAGGATCAATAGCCCGCCGGATACCAGGTCCACCCCTCGCTCGCGTATCAGCATCAGTCCAAAGCCCAGAATGGCCATGCTATACATGAGCGTGCCCAACAGGTCCAACGCGTAGGGCGCCGAAGCCAGTCTACCGGTGTATCCCCAAGTCAGGTAGGATGCCAGTGCGCTGCTCTGCAACGAAGTGGTCTCTGAGTTCACGAAGAGGTCCGCCAGTCCCCGCGCGATAGTCAGCTGCGTCCAGTAGGCGAGGAGCGAGAAGACCTCATACAGCATGGCCAACCCGCCCCACACCAGCGCGAGGCTGCCGTGCCGTCGGTAGCACAGGACTGTCAGCGCTACGAACAGAGGAACCTGGACTAATGTCAACACGAAGATGCCGATGTATAAGGCGGCATATGCCACCCCATGCTCGGCGATGAAGAGCATCTCGTCGCTGAGTGGAGCATCCGTGGGGAGAGCGGGGAGGGCCAACAGCATGGTGAGCCAGACCATCGTCAACATGGCGGCCGACAGCGCCGCGACAGCTCCTCCCGCCATCAAGTTCCGATCGTATCTCATGGATGCTCCATTTCCTTTCTGGCTGGTCGTCCTGCCCGGTACGCGCGGCCCCCTACGATCTGATAGGAAGCCGGCCTTCCTGGTGGATAACACGCAGAATGGCTGGGAAGCTCTCCTGCCATCGGTCGGAGGGCACATCCTCGGTGATGCCGATGATGAAGCGGTCTCCAGGTGCCGCCTCGTGTAGTAACTGCCGTGTGGTCTCTTCCACCACAGGAATGGGGGCCAGGTGTACTGATGATGGGAAATTGATCCAGATAGCCTTATCCGGCCAGATCTCCCGCGCTTCGGCCAGTGTCATATCACTCCCCGGCGCGGGCGTAAACGCCTCTACGTAATCGATCTTGGAACGGGCAATCCCTGGGGCCAGCAGCCTGACGTTAGCGTCGAAGTGGACGCCTAACAACTTCCCATGTAGGTGCAGGATCTCGGCCGCCTCGTTGTAGTGGGGGAGGACGTAGCGCTCAAAGCGTTCAAGTCCCACGACCTCTGGGGTGACATTCCCGCCGTAGTTGGCGATCAGAGCGGGCGATTGAGCAATGATGGGGTAAAGCTTGCGCCGGCTCTCCGTCAACGCCTCATAAAGGCGCATTACCCGGTCTCGCCGTTCAGCCCATTCTATGGCGAATCGTTCAATCCCCATCACCGTGTAGATGATCTCCTGCAGTGGCGAGTAACCGATGTTAGCGCGCATGATGCCGTCATTTCCCATCACCGCCATCCGGGCGGAGAATGCATCGTAGTTGGGACGATAGCGACAGTCGCTGATCGCGAATTCCAGGGGTTCGTAATCGTCCGGCCCCTTAAATGGATACTCTTCCCGCCAGCGAGTCCAGGGCATCACCTGATCGAAGGCTGTCGCTCCCACGGGGACCACCCGATCCACCGCTGTGAACGTTCCCACCGGTGTTCGGACCACGGTTCGCACCCGGTGTATGCCATCCTCTCCCGTGAAATGCACTTGTTCTGTGAAGACGTTGGGAGTTTCCAGTGTGTATACCGACGGCTCGCGTTGCACGATGCATAATCCATCATCGCGCAGGCGCCGCTCGGTTTCGCCAGTGGGCAGATGCTTCTCGTATATGGTGAACGGAACCATGTCAGGGATCTCGCCCAGCAAGGCAGCTTCCACCCGTTCTCGCGGGGACATCCAGGGTGAGGACATCTGCTCTCCCTCCCTCCGTGGTCTGAGCGAGGATGTAGCGCGGGCAGCGAAAGGCATAGCCCCTCGCTGCCCCTGTAGAAGCTCTTCGCTCATCTAGAAAAGGCCGACCACGCGGCCATTCTCATCAATGTCAACGTTCATGAACGCCGGACGGGATGGTAGCCCCGGCATAGTGCGCATCTCGCCGCAAAGCGGGTAGATGAAGCCGGCGCCGACAGAGGCCCGCACCTCACGGATCGGCAGGCGGTAGCCGCGAGGCACTCCCTTCCATTTTGGATCATGGCTCAGGGAGAGATGGGTCTTGGCCATGCAGATGGGGAGATTACCGAAACCCGCTTTCTCATAGGCAGCGATCTGCCGCTCTGCCTTCGGCTCATAATCCACACCGTCCGCCAGGTAGACCTTCGTCGCGATGGTCTCGATCTTCTTTTTGATCGGCCAGTCCAGCGGGTAGAGGAAATTGAAGTGGGACGGTTTCTCCGCTGCGGCCACCACGGCCTCAGCCAGCTCCAGAGCACCTTCACCGCCGCGTGCCCAGTGATCGCAGATGGCGGCCGCTTCTGCCCCCGCGGCCTCGGCCGCTCGCTTGACCAGATTCAGCTCCGCCTCAGTGTCCGTGGCAAAGCGATTAATCGCCACCACGACAGGGACGCCGAACAGCTTAGCGATCTCGATATTCCGCACCAGGTTCTCGGTCCCCTTCTCCAGCAGCTCCAGGTTCTCCTCCATGTATTCAGGGGCCAACGGCCGACCGGGCACAACTCGCGGTCCGCCGCCGTGCATCTTCAACGCCCGCACCGTCGCCACCATGACGACGCAGTTGGGGACCAAGCCGGAATAACGGCATTTGATGTTCATGAACTTCTCCATGCCGATGTCGGCGCCAAACCCGGACTCCGTGACCACGTAGTCCGCCAATTTCAAGGCGATCTGGTCGGCCAGGATGGAGGAATTGCCGTGGGCGATATTGGCGAACGGGCCGGCGTGGACGAAAGCAGGCTGTCCTTCCAGGGTTTGCATCAGGTTCGGCTTAATCGCGTCTTTCATGAGCACCGTCATGGCACCTGCCACACCCAGGTCCTCGGCTGTGATGGGCTGCTTTGACTTGTTTTGACCGATGACGATACGACCCAGCCGCTCCCGTAAATCTCGCAGCCCGGTTGTCAAAGCCAGGATCGCCATCACCTCCGACGCGACGGTAATATCAAACCCGGACTGGCGCGGCCGGCCATCGCTTTTCTCCCCCAGACCGATGATGATGTTACGCAACGCCCGGTCGTTGACGTCCACCACCCTGTTCCAGGTGATGGAATAGGGGTCAATGTTCAGTCGTTTCAGCCCCAGCTTAGCCAGCCGTTCATCGGAATAGTTATCCTCGTGCAAAATGCGGGCATCGATGGCCGCTGCCAGCAGGTTATGTGCAGCTCCAACCGCATGGATGTCACCGGTCAGGTGCAGATTAAAGTCCTCCATCGGGACGACCTGGGAATAGCCACCACCAGCCGCCCCCCCTTTGATGCCGAATGTGGGTCCCATAGACGGCTGCCTGATGCACGTTGCGGATTTTTTCCCTAACCGTCCCAACGCCTGCGTCAGGCCGATCGTCGTTGTCGTCTTCCCCTCACCTAAAGGTGTGGGGGTGATGGCTGTTACGTCAATGTATTTGCCTTGAGGGCGATCCTTGAACTTTTCCAGGACTTCGAGGCGCACCTTTGCTTTGTGCTTCCCGTAAAGCTCCAAATCGTCCGGCTCCAGGCCGATCGAGGCTGCTATCTCCAGGATAGGCTTCAGCTCAGCCGCTTGGGCGATCTCCAGGTCGCTGGGTATTGCTGGCGTCATCACCATTCCTCCTTCACTACGATGAATGTATTTTGCAGGCAAAACGGCGCGTCCGGGTGATGCTAAGAGGCGGCCGTTTATAGCATGTTCACCGGAGGGCGACATCGAGTCCATCGCTTTACCCTTCCGCACGCGATGACTCCGGTTCCCCGTAGAGCCCAAGTCGTTGGACGTCCTCCATCGGCAACGCCTCAGATGATAGCATCAAGCTCTTTTGGTGTCAATGATTATCATCGGTGCAATTGTTCATTGTTCTTGACCTACATGATCGGCCTGTGCCATGCTACTATAGAGGGAGATGGAAAAGTCCGAGGTAATAACCGGTGCGGGGAAGTGACTGCTGCAATGGAACTGCACAAGCCTTGCCCGGGGGTGCATTTCACGTTGGTGGTGGGATGCGGGCACTGGTACTGCAGGGAGCATTTGGATGACTTTGGGAAGAGAAACCTGGCTCCTCCGAGGAGCCGGGTTTCTGCTTAAGGATATGGGCCTCTCACGCGGCAGGGAGTGGATTCCATCGTGGAATCCACTGGGCGCGTTCGAGAGTCACCCGGCGGGCCGAGTTCACGATGAAACTCGCTCCTTTATGCTCGACCACGCGGATGAAGGCATCTACCACGGCCGGATCGAACTGCGTGCCCGCACATCGGCGCAGTTCCTTCAAGATCTGGTCGGTAGACATCCCTCGTTTGTAAGGGCGATCCGAGGCCATCGTCTCCACCGCGTCTGCCACGGCCAGGATACGCGCTTCCAGGGGGATCTGGGTTCCTGCCAGATGGTCAGGGTAGCCCTTGCCATCCCATCGCTCGTGGTGATGACGGACGATGGGAATAAGCTGATATAGAGCATGGCTGCTCTCCAGCATGGCAGCGCCGATATCTGGATGCGCTTTGATCGCGTTGTATTCCTTATCGGTGAGACGTCCCGGTTTATTCAGGATGGCATCTGGGATCCCAATCTTGCCCAGATCGTGGCAGAGGGCAGCTCGGCGGAGCACGTCCACCTGATCGGCTGGCAATCCCATCTCCTGGGCAATGGCCACAGCATAGGTAGCCACTTGCTCGGAGTGGTTGTATACATACGGATCTCGGAAGTCGATCACTTTAGCCAGCAACCCCAGCAGTTCCTCGTTCATCTGTTTGATCTCGGCATTGGCCGCCATCAGGCTCTCATTGAGTTCTTTTAATGCCTGGATGTTGCTCGCCGTGCGTTCGATGTATTGCTTTTGGGTGTAACGCACGATGAACAGAGGAACGAGGAAGGCGAAGATCCCGTATACGCCCAGGCCGACATATGCGACGACGAGCACCAGAGAGATAAAGCCCATCGCCACATAGTGAACCCACAGCCACTGGTACCGTTCTTGCCAGACCTGGATTGGGCTGCGCCTCTCCTCCAAGGCCACGACCGTGGCGACGAGTCCAACATTGACAGCGTAATACACGAGTGCCGAGAGAGCGCTGGGTAGAATGAGAGTGGGCAGAGTGGTGGAGCCTATCGGCACGCCGGGCAGACGGAAGACGAAGCTGGCGGCCGTGCCAGCAGCCATATGCCCGGCCAGGTTGAATGCTACCTGATACCAAGGTGGCCTGCGCCGATAGGCGTGGGTGAGAGCGATGATGGGAGCGATTACGGCCACCCCAGCCGGACCCAGCAAGAAGGCAGCCGCCAGCAACATCACAAAGCTCAAGGACACAGTACTGGTCGTGTACAGATCAAGCGCCAGCCCCTCGCTCACCCACGTCAGCGCGGCCAGAATGCCTAAAGCGACTAGGTCGATGGAGGCTACGTGAGGCAGATATGCCATCAGTAAGAATCCCCCGGCTATGATGGTGGCAGCGACCATAAGAACCAACCTGCGCCCGGCTCCCTTTTCCTGGGAGTTCAGTTGAGTGGGGTTCTCGTCCTTTACGGGCTTCGCCAGTGTGGTAGCCAGCGGTATATCCTGCCGACTCTTCAATCGGCCGTTCGCGGAGCTGGCCATGCATACTTGATTCCGTCCCTGGTCCTTGCCGTAGTACAGCGCTGTGTCTGCCTTGTGTAGGAGTGCCAGAGGGGTATCCGCATCATCCGGGTAAGCAGCAACTCCGATCGTAATCGTGGTATGTAGTTGTTCATCCAGGGTATCTCCGCTCTCCCCTAATGGGGATAAGGAGAGTGCCTCTACCCGCCGACGGATACGTTCTGCCACGGCCATAGCCTCGTGGGCATCGCGGCCGGGCAGTATGGCTACGAACTCCTCGCCACCGAAGCGAGCGGCTATACCCTGGGCGCCCACTGTGCTCCGAATCACGTCAGCGACGCGCCTTAATACCTCGTCGCCGATCAGATGTCCGTAGGTGTTATTGATCTGGCGTAGTCCATCCAGATCGGCCATCAACACGGCTAGAGGCTGGTGGAGCTCCCGAGCGCGTTCCAATTCCAGTTCCAACACAGCGTTAGCATGTCGGGCGTTGTATAACCCTGTCTTAGGCTCGACCCGGGCTTCTTCCTCCAGGAGAGGAATGCCCAGGACACGGCGCACCAGGGCTAGTGGAGCCAGGGCGAAGATGCTCAGGATGGGAGATAGATACCAAAGCACGATCATACCTGCCCCGATGCAGAGGAATAGGAGATCTGTAACGATCCCTTCCATTCGTATCACTCGCAATTCACTGGAGGAAGAGCCGCGAGCAAAGTACAGGCCCAGTACTTTCAGTACATGCGCGACGAGCACGTATGCCATAGCACCGGTGATCAACCCCAGTGCACCTGCTGGAGATAGAATACCACCGCCATTTATCACTGCTCTGGCTGTCTGATAGGCCGCTAGGGCTGCAATGTAATGCGTGGAAGCGTTGAAAGCGGCGATGTACCAGCGTTGACGCCAGCGCCAAGCGATCACTATGTAGGCGGCCGCTAGTAATATCCCCGTTGGCGCGGGCCCGAGGAGAAAGACGGCGACGAAGGTGAAGGTGGGCATGACGTAATACAGAGCGTACAATAGAGCCACAGTGTTTTGAAAAGTGGAGATGGTGGCCCCTATCGCCAGGAAAGCAAGGGCCCACCAATCCACGGTGTGAATCGACCAGGCGAGAGTATGGCGGGCCAGCCAGGCAACCGCCAGAGCGGTCACCCCGCCGATGAATAACTGAGCAAGCACTGGCATCTGGCGCAGGCGTGGTGCAGGAGAGGGCATCGTCTCCGTTCTCAGATGACTGCTTGTGTATGGATCCATGATTCCCTCCGCCCAAGTACGATAGAAAGGCTGTCCACCCGCGCGTCGGGACGGACAGCCTTCACCCTGTGGCTCTGAAGTGGATATTTACGTCTCAATCGTCAAAGTTTACACCCCAATTGACGCCGCCCCAATTCACGCCACCCCAGTTGACGCCGCCCCAGTTCACAC
>JAGHDS010000030.1 GCA_021159845.1 Anaerolineae bacterium | reverse complement strand
GTTATACACCCAGCGGTCAGCTCCCCAAGGCGTGATATCTTCTTTAATGAGCAACTTCATAGCGTCGGCCACGTTCTGCAGCAGCCCGTAGGGCCCTGCTCGATTCGGCCCCAGCCGGTCCTGCATACGTGCAATCGCCTTCCGTTCGAACCAGATCACAAACAGGACGATCAACAGACCCAGAACGAGCAGGATAACCGCCACCAAGATGTCGCTGACCAAGTTCACCGCCCAGCCGGGCAGAAACCCACTCAGCCACCCGGTAAACCACCGGCCGATGTTGCGGAATAGATCAGCCACAAAACTCATGAAGTTCATGATGGTCCTACTCCCCGCCCCGCCGTTTCCTCACGCGCTACTGCCACTCCAATGCGCCCTTGAGCCAGGCGTAAAGAAGACCGCCCACTAAGATCAGGATAAACAAGGCCGCCTCGATCAACGCATACAGCCCGAGCTGGCCATAAGCCACGGCCCAAGGGAACAGGAACGCCGCTTCCACATCGAAGACGACAAAGATCAGGGCAAAAAGGTAGTACTGCGCCTTAAATTGGACCCAGGTTTCGCCAAACGTCTTAATACCGCATTCATACGTGTCATTCTTGATCGCGTTGGGTTTCTTAGGACGCACTAACCAGGCAAACGCCGGCCCGGCGACGGCGAAGCCGAAGGCAATGATGGCGAAGATCGCAATAAAGGCATAACTGTGTAACACGAATCGCCTCCCACAACGCGGTTAATCAGTCACTAGCGGCTCCCGGCCGCAACCTCTCGAATACCACGCCTATCCCCATCCCAACGCCCCTGAGCGGGCTCTACACAAAGAAAACGCCAGGAAGAGATCCCTTAGCGACGTGGTTCACAAAATCGAGCTGATTTTAACATAGGATGAGGGGCAAAGCAAAACAAATAGCAGTGGTAACTGTTCACCGTCCCCCACTAGATCCTATTGGCATCCGGTGAGCGACGTGGATGAAGACGTCTCCAATATCAAGCCTCTAGCTCCAAGTGCTTTGGCCGCGGATGGCCCTCATCCCTCATCCCCCAGCCCCCCTTCTCCCACGCCTGGGAGAAGGGGGCTTGATTCGGCTTGTGGTGGCGGCGCAGCTAACCCTTTTACCCCAACGGTGAACAGTCGCCATGAGCAGTTGCACACCGCATAACGATGAAAATGGACGGTCGATGCCGATGAGCATAAGAACGCAGATGACGCTGATGCACGCAGATCCTCACGGACCATCCCGATTTTGCCCTTTCATCTGCATAGATCGGCTTCTTCTGCGTCATCAGCGTTCACCGATTCTATTTTCGAAGCAGATGCCATGAGCGGCTTGCACGCCGATAAGGATGAAAATAGGCAACGGTGCAGCACAGCCAAGGCGACAACACTTCTTGGAATGATTATATTTGCTTTTTCATCTGCGTAGATCGGCTTCTTCTGCGTCATCAGCGTTCATCCATTCTATTTACGGAACAGCTTTACCTAAACCTGACTTTTGTCAGTCAACCAGCCCGCCAAGCCCAAGATCCGCAAGGCCACTGTGATCGTCCGCCGTCCCGGTGCCAAAATGGCTCCGTACACCAATACCAGGGCATTCTTCCATGTAGGTGCCGTGAATGTGATAGGGCCAGCATGGACAAGCTCCAAATATTGGTTTGTTTGCCAACACTCTACGCAGCCCGTCCATGCTGGCCCAGTTTCTGATCGCTCAAAAATGGCGAAAGTTGAGATGTATAGATGTCGTCCTTCTCAATCTGACTGGAAACTCGTGCCATCACGCCCGGCTGAGCGGCCATCAACCCGGGCGTGATGGCTTCCTTACGAGGACCCTTTGATGACCAGCGGCAGGTATAGTCCGGAACGGCCTCCTCCCTCGTTCAATTGATACCCGGGCGCCAAGGCGAAGCTGACGGTGTCGGCCCACACATCTGGACTGATGACAGAGGTGGCCGTGAGTCGGAGCGTCTCCCGGAGCGTGTCACTTATGGTAATCGTGGGTGTATAAACCGCGGTGATGTTTACACAAGGTGCTGGAGGCCAACCGCCAGGCTGTCCAGGTTCTACGGTCACAGTGAAAGGCAGCCCGGGGGCCAGTTGCAAAGGCTGCCCCGCCAATCCATAATAATAGGTATAGTCCCAGCCCTGGGAAGAAGATGCTGTGATGGTAAAGGTGCGCGTTTCCGTGTCAAAGTTGGCCAGCCAATGCGTGTGGCTAAAAGGTACAGTGGGCGTGATATACTGTAAGGACTCGGCAGTCATCCCGGTGCAACCCTGGTCGAATACCACAAGAGGGTTCCCTGGTGGTGGTGGCTCAGTCTCAATAACCAGAGGAATTTGGAAGGGACCGATAAAGGTATACCCATTGTAGAGCAACACCTCTACCGGGCAGCCAGCGCAATCCAGCGCATTCGCGCCGGCGCCAAAATCGATGCGGAACGCCACCTCAATGGCTTTCGGCCACTCGTCTTTCAGCTGGAAGGTATCGTCAGGGATGGGGAACCTGTTCCCTTCAATCCACCACACCTCCCAGTGTGAACGTCCATCATCGATGGGATATCGCTCGTTGACAATGCTCTCATAAGTCATCACCCGGGTGACAGTGACGGGAACCGTGGTTGCCGTGGGTGCATTTGGCGGCGAATAGTACGTGAACAACACCGCATCAGGAGCCCATGGTGGAATTCCTGGTACAAGCCCGCTAGGCGTATAGGTGGGCGGGGCGTGAGGCACGCGAATGGCCAGATAGCCCTTTTCAGCCAGCTCGTCCAGGTACGCGGGCACGCCCATCACCCCATCAGCGCTTCCAGGGAGTGTAAGCGCGGGAGAGTATACTCCCGTGATCCCGATATCCACCCATACCTCCATATATCGGGGAGCTGCTGCGTTGACCGCTGCCCGGTAGCTGGCATACCGCGTCAACATAGACGATGATGAGGAAGAGGATGAAGAAGAACAGGAATGCAAACATCCCGTCCCCGTCAGGAGCAACGCCAGTGATAGCAGTCCCCCAAAGACTAGCATCTCCATCCAGATCAAGTTGCCCTTACGCAGATGCCATGAGGATGAATCTGCCGGATGGACACCTCTTGAACTCATGGCTTTCCTCCTTTCCATGTCCTATGGAGATGCCACAACATCACCGTAGCTGTGGCCCCCATCCCCATCAAAGCAGAGACGTGCATCCAACTAAGCGGCCCAACCATTGGAAAGGCACCGGACTGGCGTAGAAAGGCTAATCCGAAGCGTTTAAGGCTGTAGAGAAAAAGGCCAAGTAAGACGAGGAAGCCGTCGAAAGGCCAGCCACGTTTTGCGCCCGCCCGCCGTGCTCCATACTGTTCAACCGCCAACAAAACCAAAAAGATGAACAGATTAGCGGCAAAGGCCATCAGTTGAGTGGGATAGCGCGTCATCCACACGCCATTTTCATCGGGCAGGTACATCCCCAGCCACGAATCTGTGGGTCTACCGTAGCAGCAACCGGCCGCAAAACACCCCAGGCGGCCAATAGCGAGTCCCAAAGCCGCCGGTGGGGCAGCCATATCCAGCACCCGGCCCAACGAGATCCGCTGCCATCGGCAATAGACCGCTGCCATGCCGATCCCGCTGACCAGTGCCCATACGATACTGACCCCCTCCAGGCGTGCCAGGAGACCACTGCGGGCGAGACGCACGGCATTGATGAGGTAGGTCATCAGGAAGGTCCCTGAAAAACCGCTCAAGATCACCAGGAACATTCCCAGAATGATGACACTTGGCGGAGAACCAAGCGCAAGCAGTCGCCGGAAGACCCACGTTCCACAGAAGGTTAACGCCAGGGTGGCCATGATTTGATAGGTGCTGAGCTGCCAGGGGCCGATCTCTATAGTCGGTAGCATACCATTGATGCCTTATATATGGGACTTATGCACCTCATAGCCAAAGATGTCTCGTTCGAGAAGCAGGGCGGCCGGGGTAACGATCAGGTAATACGTGGCCACTGAATGTGGGCACATAGCAGAGACTCTGTCCTCTTTTACACGCCATTGTACACGAGGGAGGTTTCCGCGTCAACACGACTTTCGCTGCATCTGATCGTGATACGGAAACCCCGGAACCGCTGACGGCCTGGGATTCTGTCTGGTCAGTCCGTTCGTAAGCATAAGCCCCCCAGCTTCTCTGAGAAGCCGGGGGGGCTTGCTAACGAAAACCTACTCGGCACGTCTATTCGCTGCTACGATCTCCCCGCGCTCGATGGTGTAGACGACGTCGGCGAGGTTGGCGACCCGCCGCGGGTCCGAGTCGGTCACCAACACGGCCGCGCCCCGCCCAGGCAGGTCGTGAATCACCCCGGCCAGCCGCCGCGCCAGCGCGGGCCCGAGCCCCTCAAATGGTTCGTCCAGGAGCAGCAACTCCGTGCCACAGACCAAGGCCCGCGCCAGGGCG
>JAGHDS010000307.1 GCA_021159845.1 Anaerolineae bacterium | reverse complement strand
CATGAACGAGATGCCGTCCACGTCGGTTCGTACCCACATTTCCAGTTCTCGGAGGTAGAACTCGTGTAGCATGTCGCGTAGCTGGTAGAATTCCTTGACCCCCCAGCCCAGGTCCAGCATCAGATTCTCCGTGCCGCGCAGGAACTGCATACGCTCGAAGGGACGGATCGTGGTGCCGGCCAGTACGAACTTGTCCGTGGCCGCGCAGGAGGCGTTCACCCGGCTGAAGTCGGCGTTTTCCAATATCTCGTAGGGGGGCTTGAAGTGGGCGAGAGCTGCCCAGTCCCGTAGCGGAGGGTCCTTTACCTCGCCTATGACGCCGGGCTCGGCCACGGTAAAGGGGCACCCCCAGGCATCGACGTAGACACCGACCACGGCCTCCTCGCCTTGCTCGCGTTCCCCTCGACCGTAGGTCACATCCGGCCCCCGTATGTCCGTGGGGAACCGTTCCAGCATATCGTTCAGTTCGTCTTCGCGAAACATCCTGATCCCGGGCAGCCACCATAGGTCCCGCGGCGCCCGATCCGGTGATTGGAACTGAAGTGCTCGTCGCACGCGCTCTCGGCTGTTCATTGTTCCTCTTCCCTCGTCGGCGGCTCTTGTTTCATCCAGGCGAAGGTCTCACGGGTGATGTTGGGTGGGCCTTCTGGGTGTACGTGTACCCCTTGCGGTCAAGGGGCGAATCGCCAGAGGCCGGCCGGGGCTACTCCGATTTCACGCGGACGATCTGGCGGACGATCTCGGTAAAGGACTCGGGATCCCGACCGCGCCGGCCGGCTCCCAGCCCGTCCACATCAGGGCACGATAGCAAATCGTGCGCGTATTCCGGCGCCACGCTGCCACCATAGATGATGCGGATGCTGTTTGCTACGTTGGCTCCCCAGTGGTCTTGTACCCACTTACGGATGAACCCGCTCCCGGCTGCCACGTGATCGGGCGTCACCGGCTTCGTCGCGCCGATGGCGGCCTCTGGTTCGTAGATAAACGCCATACCCATCACTTGCTCGGCTGTGCATCCCGCCAGTACGGCTTCCAGCCGCTTTTCCAGGGCTGTCTCAATGGATGGGGGATCATCGCGGCCCTCGCCGACGAGCAGGATGGGCGACAACCCTGCTTCCAGCGCTAGATGCACCTTTCGGTTTACGGTCTCGTCGTCGTCGTGCAGGTAGCGACGCACTTCCCAGTGCCCCAGCATAACTCGTTGGCATCCCACATCTGCCAGCAGCGCTGCGGATATCTCACCTGTGCGTGAGAGCTCCGCCGTCGGTGCGATGTTCTGGCCACCCACTTGGATGGGGCTATCTCCCAGCGCCTGGATGACTGCCCACAGTGCCGTGTACGGTGGGCACACGACGACGTCGATTTCATTCAGTAGGTCACCCGCCGCGGCGCGGAAGTCCCGTACCCATTCCCAGCTTTCGGCGATCGTCATTGCCATCTTCCAGTTTGCCAGTGCCATTGGCTTGCGAACCATCGGCTCTTCTCCTCGTGGATGCAAGATTTTTCTCCGCACGACCTCAGCGAGGTGATTCACATTCTATCCCCTGGGGAACTTATGGTCTTCTACGCTCCCCAGGCTCGACGCAGCAGGCGCGTCCAGTTCCCGTGCATGATCGATGTGACGTCTTGCTCGGTGTATCCTCGTTGAGTCAGCAGATGGGGGATGTGCTGCAGGTCCGCGATCGTGTCCAGATCGCGCGGGGATTGCTCTCGGCCGAAGCCGCCATCGAGGTCACTGCCGATGCCCACGTGGCGGCTGTCCCCGGCCACCTGGCAGATGTGGTCGATGTGATCCACGACGTTTGCCAGGGTTACTGACTCGTTGGTACTCTGGCCTTTCACCCAGCCCGGTTGCAGCATCCAGGCGTCGAATGCCACGCCAATCACGCCGTCTCGTTCGATGATTGCTCGGAGCTGCTCATCGCTGAACTGGCGCTGGTGTGGCACCAGGGCCCGGCAGTTGTTGTGACTTGCCAGTACGGGTCCGTTGAACCGTTCTAGCGCCTGCCAGAACGACCGATCGGAGCAGTGGGTCACGTCCAGGATCATGCCGACGCGCTCCATCTCGGTCAGCAACGCTGCTCCCAGGTCGGTCAGCCCGTCCTCGACCCCGGTGCCGCCCGCGTATCGTCCGTGGCCGTAATGCGTGATCCCAAGCACGCGCAGCCCGGCGTTCCACCATGCTTCCACCTGTTCCGGTGTCAGGATGGGATCGGCTCCCTCCATAGCTAGCACGAAGCCCAGCGGGGGCGTGTCAGCGTCGGACTCGTCGGATGCATCCCACGCCTGCCACTCGGCCATGTGCTGCTCCAGCGCCTCCGCATCCGCGATGATCCTGGCGTGTCCGAGCTGTTCCAGCGCCCGGTAGTATGCCAGTTGGCCTTGAGCGATCCCGTAAGCTTGTAGCGGCGATGGGTAGTCCAGGTGCGGAACGGCCTCTCCCGTCGAGCGGGCCAGCATTGTGACGAAGGAGAGGGCCACCCGGCCGCGGCGCATCTCCGGCAAGGCGACGGTCCCCTGGGCTCGTCCCGGGCCTGCTGTGCCACCCTCTTGAGTTCGGATCGTGTAAGCGGATAGCCGCAGGTCTCGGTTCCATTGCAACGCGTTCCACGCCAGATCCAGATGCGCATCTATGATCAACATATGGAGCTCTCCTGACATGTGATTCTAGAGGCCCTGCGGAGGACCTGTGTGGGTGGGGACATTGAGGGTCTCAATGGTGATATGATTCGTGCCTGGCCGCCTCGCGCACGAGTGCCCGGAACAAGCCGCGGTGCGCCTCCGGCACCTCCCGGTACCGCTCAGGATGCCACTGGATCCCCAAGACAAAGCGGT
>JAGHDS010000270.1 GCA_021159845.1 Anaerolineae bacterium | reverse complement strand
GGATGATCAGCGGGGCGTCGCCTGGGAGGATGTGGGCGTTCTTGTTCCGCCACGGGTAGGATCCGGTGAGGATGCTGTATCGAGATGGCGTGCATGTGGCGGCGGTGGCGTATCCTTGGGTGAAGCGCAGTCCCTGGCTTGCCAGCCGGTCGATGTTGGGTGTGGGGATGAGCGTTGCCCCATAGCTGCCGACATCTCCGAAGCCCAGATCATCGACGTACATGATAATGATGTTTGGCCGATCTGTGTGATCGCTCATTTTTCCCTTTACCTTCCTGGTTTTCTACGACTGGGGAGACAAGTGCTCCTTCAACCATGCGAACGCGGATTCCTGCATCTTCAGGTCGAACTTGTGTGGCCCGGGGTAGAACTCTCCCACGTAGTTCTCCGGGTGTCCCACGTTGCGGTAGTGGGTGGCGATGCGCCTGTGGGCGGCTCGCATACCTTCCTCGGTGAAGAGGGCGTCATCGAGGTCGTATTGTACCATCAGGGGCGATGGGGCACGGCACGCGGCCAGATCGGGCCAATCGCCGTAGCGAGCCCAGGTAGCGGGGAAGAACATCCACGTGTGCGAGGCGACGTTGTGGTCCAACAGGTGCTCGTAGGTGCTCATCATGCCCACGATCACGGCAGCGGAGATCCGGTCGCAGGTGGCTTGCAACAATGCTGAGCGGCACCCTCCACCCGATAGCCCTACGCATCCCACACGTTCGGGGAGGACGTCGTCCCGGGAGAGCAGGTAGTTCACCGCTACCCGATCCTCGTAACTGACAACGCCGGCTAGCGTCGTGCCCAGCAGGGAGCAATACTTCTCCACCAGATGCTCGTGGGATGCTGCCGCCGCGTTATAAAGGGCGATCTCTTCCGGCGTTGATTCGTCCCGCCAATGCTCCATAGTGGCCTCGCCGATCAATCGCTCCCGGTCCGACATCGTCTCTAGCGGGAACCGGCGGCTTCCCCACAAGAACGTGTCGTGGATCAGGACGATGAATCCCTCCTTGGCCAGGGCATTGGCGAAGGCGCGCCCGCCGTAGGCCCCCGCGCGATGGCTCACGATGACGGGTGGGGGATCCTCCGGCCCGTCGGCGATCTTCTCCTTGCCGTAGTACTTGAAGCCGCCGTGATCGTGAAGGGCCACGATGCCCGGCAGTGGGCCTGTGATACCCGCGGGTTTCAGCACCCAGGCGTGCGTGCGGGGACCGTATCCTACGGACCAGGAAACCTCCTCTCCGACAAGTCCATCGCGCTCCCATCGGCGTTCGGAGCGAATCTCAATGGGGCGTTCCACATCGAAGGAGAATCCCAGAACCTGTCGTACCTTCTCCTGCGTCTCGGGGCCGGGCGGAGCCATCGGGTAAAGCTGGCGGATCCTTTTGGCTGCCACGACCCAATCGCTGAATATGCCTAGATGCTTGTATTCCTCGGCCATTTCTCCCCCTTTGATCTTGATCCTGTCGTCTACAGGATGACTCCGTGTCTCTCCGATGGCTAGTGGTTTGCCAATAATGCCCGGATATCGATAGGCTGGCCGCTGGCGATTGATTTGTTGGCCGCTACGCCGATGAGGACGGACATCGCACCGGCCCACGAGTCGGCCATGTGCCCCAGCGGGTCGGGGATGTCCTTCTCACTGAACAGCCGCTCCAGGAGCCGGACGTCGCCTCCGCCGTGAGCCCCTCTGGCTTTGGGTATCTCATATGTAACCAGCTCTCCCTTGCGGTTGAAGAGCTTGACGTACTCGTTGGGCGCCTGGGTGAGCAGCCCGCTGTGGAACTCCGAGATCTCGATACGACCGTCCGTCCCGTTTATCGCGGAGCGCCACCCCTCGTATGGGCTGTAGGCGATCAGGGAATAGCTGAGGAGGGTATCCCCTTTGTAGTGGACGGTGACGCTCATCGTGTCCTCGATGTCGATCTCCTCTGAGAAGACGCAGCCATCCCGATGGTAGCCGTCCACATGTTCGGCATCGAAGTACAGCGCCTTGTATAGGGGATCGGACTTATAGTCCACGTAGAATTCGCAAGTGTCGGCGTAGGGGCAGGTGGAACAACGTTCGCCGCGCTCCTCGCGGGTGGGGCCGTAGAATCGTCGCTCACCAAAGGCGTAGACGCGCTCCGGCTCGTCCTCGATCCACCAGTTGATGATGTCGAAGTGGTGGGTGGCCTTGTGTACCAGCAGGCCGCCTGAATTCTCCTTGCGCCGATGCCAGCGCCGGAAGTAGTCCGCTCCGTGGCTCGTGTCCAGGAACCACTCGAAGTCCACGCTCAGTACCTTCCCGATGATCCCTTCGCGAAGGAGCTCCTTGATGCGCGTCGCGTATGGGGCGAAGCGATAGTTGAATGTGACGGTTACCTTGTGTCCGGTGCGCTTCTCCGCGTCCAGGATGGAACGCACCTGCTCGTCCGTAATGGCCATTGGCTTCTCGGTGATGACATCGCAGCCGGCCTCCAGGGAGCGCACGGTGTATTGCTCGTGGAACCGATCGACGGTGGTCACGATGATGACATCGGGGTGCGCTTGCTGGAGCATCTCATCGAAATCCTGAAAAGTGGGAACGCCGCCGCACTCCTGGCTGATGAAAGCTGCCCGGACAGGGTTGATGTCGAAAATATCGACGAGCTGTGCTGTATCCGGGAATTGTTCCACGATGGGTTTGGCATACATGGAGAGCGCGCGAGAACTGGCCCCTGCCAGCGCGTAGCGTTTCATGGTCTCTGCTCCTCCTCTGGGTAGTACCCGGGTTGAAAGTCCCCCGGCCACCTCAATGATACTCGATACAAAGAATTTTTCAAGCGAATGGAGTGGCCAGTGGTGATCATCGGCTTGCTGTCTACCACTCTCTCGAATGAGTTACCCGGCGAAAAGCATTTGCCACGCCCTCTGAAAGAAAGTATAATCCTCGCGCTGTTAATGAAGAATAGGAGCACGAATACCCTATGTTGGTGACGGCCGTATCGTTTTTCATCGTGTTGAGCGTTTTGGTGCTGGTGCACGAATACGGCCACTTCGTCGTCGCGCGACGCAACGGCATCGTTGTGGAGGAGTTCGGGCTTGGCTATCCACCGCGGCTGGCAACGCTGTTCGAGCGGGATGGGATCCGGTATACACTGAATGCGATCCCTTTCGGCGGCTTCGTGCGTATGCGGGGGGAAGATGTGGCCGAGGGACCGGGCAGTTTCGCCACCCAGCCGAGGCGTGTGCGGGCGGCTGTGTTGCTGGCCGGGCCGTTTATGAACCTTCTGTTGGCCTTGGTTCTTTCCTCAGCCTCTTTCATGCTAGGGCAACCAATGCCTGCGGGCGCATTAGTCACAGAGGTCGCTCCTGGATCGCCGGCCGAAGCCGCGGGGATTCGACCTGGGGACGTGATCATCGAGGCGGCTGACCAGCCTGTGGAGACGCCGATGGACCTGGTGAGCGTCACCGGGATTCACACTGGACAACCACTACAGTTGATGGTACGACGTGGCTCGGAGAGGCTGACCATCTCCGTCACGCCGCGAGCCCATCCGCCGAAGGGACAAGGCCCAATCGGCGTCGCGATTCGGCTTGCCACTGAGATCCGGAGTGTGCCCCCGGGGCGGGCGGTGCTCTACGCGGCGGAGCAGATCGTCTCTTTCTGCGTCCGGATGCTGGCGTTACCCGTTGAGCTGGCACGAGGGCTGATTCCGGCTAATGCAGCCCGCCCTATCGGCCCGTTGGGGATCGCTCAGTTGACTGGTGGGGCCGTCCAGGCCTCCGTAGCTACAGGAAAGGCCTTTCCCATCCTGCAATTCATGGCCGTGTTGAGCGCGGCGCTAGCCTTTACCAACCTGTTGCCCCTACCCGCGCTTGATGGCGGCCGTTTGTTGTTCGTCATCTTGGAGGCCATCCGAGGGCGACGGGTCGACCCGGAAAAGGAGGGGCTGGTACATCTGGTTGGCATGGCGTTACTGCTCATGCTGATGGTCTTGATTACATACCAGGATATTATCCAGGGCGTCCCCAAGATTGACTGGACGGGACCCGGGTTGTAACGTTTGCGCCGATCGGGTCGGATTGGTGGGAGCGAAGCCGATGGTTTCGCTCTTTTGTCTCTTGTGTTGGGCGATTGGGGGGGAGTTGCGCTCTGTGAGATCGCCCAGGACCGGTGGTGGTGCGATGCAGTGTAGTCGATGTGGAGCAGAGGTTCGTCCGGGGATGAAGGTGTGCCCGGTATGTGGCGCCAGGCTTCGCGAGAAACCTCGCACGGTGCGTTGCCGCTACTGTGGGTATCGCTTTTCCGCCGAACTGACGTTGTGCCCCAATTGCGGCCGAGAGCGGCGCCCCGCGCAACGCTCCTGGATGACATGGTCCGGTGGCCTGGCGATCATAGCGCTGATCGCCATCGGATTGGTGGGGATACCCTTTGCCCGGTCAACGCTGGCCGGGTGGATACCCCGGAAGACGGACATAAACGCCTTGATGGAGACGGCCCTGCCCACAGTGGAGTTCGCCATAGAGGGCAGCACGCCCATGCCAACCCAGACGGCAGAGCTCGCCCTGGCACCGACGCCTGTGCCAACAGTCCGATCCACCCGGTCAGTGGACACGCCAACGTCGACGCCGACAGCCACGCTCACGCCGAACCCCACGGCCACGCCAACAGCTACCTTAACGTCTACGCCCGTCATAACGCTGACGGCCTCATCGGGAAACACCTATACTGTCGTGCCTGGTGATACGCTCAGCGCGATCGCCCGCCGCTTCGGTGTGACGATTGACGCCCTGGAGCGGGCGAACGGGATCACGGATGCCACCCAGCTACAGATCGGGCAGCAACTGATCATTCCCTCTACGGAGGAAACCCCAGCGCCGTCCACCCAACCGGAGAACGCGGTGTATCTGGTAGCTCCTGGGGATACATTGTTCATCATCGCCAGGCGCTTCGGGGTGACCGTGGAGGAGCTAGCCCGGGTGAACGGCATCGAGGATACGAGCCGCCTCCAGGTAAATCAACGTCTGTTGATCCCGCGGCCGGGAGGAGTGCTGCCCACTACCACGCCGACACCCAGGCCAAAACCCACGCCCACACCGACCCCAACAGTCGCTCTGATCTATCCGGCGCCTAAATTGCTGAGCCCCGCGGACGGCACCCCGTTCTCAGGCGGGGAGAAGGCGTTCATCGAGCTACGCTGGAAGAGCGTGGGGACGCTACAACCGGGCGAGGTATACGTAGTGCATCTGGGCTTCCTCGTCGCCCGGGATCAGATCAACTGGTTCTACGAGGATACCGTGCAGGGGACCGGATGGCGGGTCCCGGGAGCTTTTCAATCGTTAGCCCCTCAAGTTATGGGACGCTCATTCCGCTGGTATGTCCAGGTGGAGCAGATCCGGCGAGGCGCCGACGGCCGGATCGTGGCCCGAGCGCCGCGCAGCCCACGCAGTCCAGTCTGGGGGTTCACATGGAACTAGGCCCACCATCCGTACGTCGTTGTATGATGGTCCCCAGGATACGTTTCCGTCTTGCCAGGTGACTGGGATGGACGGCGATTGTGCAGGGAGTTTCTGAGAAAGAGTATCGTCGGGATGGTTATTATGATGGAAAGAGCAGAGTTCAGGATTCACAAGGTACTGGCCCAACTGGCTGATATGACAAACCAGCCTCGTGTGTCCGCCTTGCAGGGGTTATCTGACCTGGGGCGGGAGGATTTGGAGCGTTTTCAGGCCGTGTGGAAGGACCTTCCCGTGGAGCGACGACGCTGGGTTGTACGCAACCTGGCGGAGCTGGCCGAAGAGCGGGTCGAATTATACTACGTGCCCATCTTTCGCTGGTTATTAAGGGATCCGGACCCCGAAGTGCGCGTGCAGGCAATCGATGGTTTGTGGGAAGACGATGATCCCGCCTTGATCGGGCCGTTGTTGCATATATTGCGAGAGGACAGCAGCGAGGCGGTGCGCGCTGCCGCCGCGATCTCCCTGGGGCGGTTTATCCTGCTGGGTGAGATGGAGGAAATCGAGGCACCGCTGGCTATGGCCATCGAGAAGGCCTTGCTGGCCGTCATCCACACACCCGAGGAACCCATAGAGGTCCGGCGTCGAGCGGTGGAGGCCATCGCCTACTCCAGCGAGTCTGGGGTGCGGGACATCATCCGTAACGCCTACTACGATGAGGACGACCGTATGCGAATCAGTGCCATATTCGCTATGGGGCGCAGCGCGGACCAGTATTGGCGCCCCATCGTCATCGCGGAGCTGGATAGCCCCCAGCCGGCTGTGCGGTTCGAAGCTGCCCGAGCCTGTGGCGAACTAAGCCTGCACGAGGCGATCCCCAAGCTGGTCACTCTAGCAGGCGATCCGGATGTTGAGGTCTGCCAGGCGGCTTTGTGGGCCCTCGGACAAATTGGCGGCCCAGAGGCACGCCGCACCCTCCTGGCCTACACCGAAAGCGAGAACGAAGCCATCAGCGAGGCCGCAGAGGATGCCCTTGATGAGCTGGAGTTCTGGGAGAGCACATTGACAGATCTCCCGATGTTCGATTTTGGGGTGGAGGACCGTGAGGACCTGGAAGACGAAGACGCTTTCTGGGATTGGGGACTCACGGATGATGGGGACGAATGATCGAACGGATTCAGCGCTTGGATGCCAATAGGGGTGATCGCCGATGAATCTCAAGTTGAAGCGCCTGGTACGCACGCCCTATTCGGAACAGTATGCCCTGTTTGACCTCGATCATCTGGACGCGGCTCAGGAGCCCACCAGCGTGGGTAAGCTGGACCTGCATTTTGCCGCCGAAGGGATCTACGGCACGCTGTTGCTGTGGTACGATGTGGCCGCCCGGCTGACCGCCGCACAGCGCCGCTCTCTGGCGGAGACACTTCTATCCGAGATCAGCCAGACGATGGGGATGCCAGAATCCTATGCCGTGGAGTTCTTCACGGCTAACCTGACGGACTACGAGCTCCTGCATAACATCTCCGAGGAGGAGGAAGGGTAAGTTGATGCCGGACGAGGATATAGCCCGCCGGGTGCGCGAGCTGCTGAACCAGGGCGCTCGGCTGTTGAGCGCGCGGCGGCCGGGTGAGGCCGTGGCTGTTTTAGAAGAAGCCTACATGCTCGCCCCGGACAACGTGGCAGTGGCGATCAACCTGGGCGGCGCCTACGTCATGCAGGGGCGATTTTCCAAAGCCATCCCTGTGTTGGAGACGGCCTCGCAGCAGGAGCCAGAGAACGCTATGGTGTGGGTTAACCTGGCGGCCGCCTACCTGGGAAGGCTGGAGTTTTCCACCCGCGAGATGCAGGACCGAGCTATTGCCGCTTTTGAACAGGCCCTATTGGTGAACCCCAGGACCCCTAATGTGAACTATAACCTGGGGCTGATTTACAAGGAGCGCGGTGATCTGGAGCGCGCGGCAGCCCACTTCTGGCGCGCTCTAGAGGTCGATCCCAACGACCGGGACGCCCGGCTGTGGCTGGATCGCATCCAACGCTCTATGGATGCCGATGCATCGGATGAGACCGCGTGAGCGAACGCTCTGGGTAGGATGAGGCATGGCAGCTTCCCCGATGAGCGATGAGATGGCTCGGCTGTGGGTGGAGGTACACGGCCGAGTCCAAGGCGTAGGTTTCCGATATTTCGTGCAAAATCAGGCCCGCCGGCTGGGTGTGACGGGCTGGGTGCGTAACCGACCGGACGGGAGTGTCGAGCTGGAAGCGGAGGGAAGACGGGCGGATCTGGAGCGGTTTCTGGAGGTCGTACGTCGTGGGCCGTCCTCGGCCCGCGTTCAACGTGTGGATGCTGTGTGGGGGCCCTACACGGGCCAATATGATCGGTTCGAGGTGAGATTTTGGTAGAGGGTCCCGCAGGCCTCACCGAGATAACATCACAGGACGCGGAAGCGACTGCCACCGGGCAACATCGCTCCGGCCTTG
>JAGHDS010000441.1 GCA_021159845.1 Anaerolineae bacterium | reverse complement strand
CGTTTATGCCGGGGGTGCAACCCGCGGCCGAGCGCATTCGCGCCGCGTTGCATAATCTGAGCATTAAAGATCTTCAGTAGGGAGGATGAGATGTCTGAGGACAAAGTACGTGTGGGCATTGTCGGCCTGGGGAGAAGTGGCTGGAATATTCATGCCAGGATCCTCGAGATGTTGCCGGACAAGTATCAGGTTGTGGCTGTGTCCGACCTGGATGCGGGGCGTCGCCAGGAGGCCAAGGATAAGTTCGGCTGTAACACGTACGAGACGATCGAGGAGTTGTTGAAAGACCCTGCTGTGGAGCTGGTAGTGGTCGCCAGCCCCAGTTATTTACACGCCGAGCACAGCATCATGGCGTTGAAAGCGGGTAAGGCCGTTGTCAGCGAGAAGCCGATGGCGGCGACGCTGGAGGACGCGGATCGCATGATCGCTGTTTCCGAGGAGACAGGGAATCTCCTGACGGTGTTTCAGAATCGGCGCTATGCCCCACATTTCCAGAAGGTCAGGGAAGTCATCGAGTCCGGGATCCTCGGGCGTATCGTGTTGATCCGAAGGACGGAGCATCGGTTCAGTCGTCGCTGGGATTGGCAGACCTTGAAGAAGTTCGGTGGCGGTTCGTTACGCAATACAGGACCGCATCTGATTGACCAGGCGTTGCAGTTGCTCGGCCCGGCGGAGCTGGAGATCTTCTGCGACATGCGTCGGACGCTGACGCTGGGAGATGCGGAGGATCATGTGAAGCTCTTGATGAAGGCCGTTGATACGGAGGCCCCGCTGGTCGATATCGAGATCACGAGCGCCTGCGCTTACCCGCAGGATAACTGGCTGGTCATGGGAACGCAGGGTGGGCTGACCGGGACGATGCGCCATCTGAGGTGGAAATACTACAAGCCGGAGGAGCTGCCACCGCGGCAGTTGGAGACGGCGCCCATGCCGGACCGCAGCTACAATCGGGACGAGATCAAATGGTATGAAGAGGAGTGGTCGATCGAGGATTACCAGGGACCCGATCAGGTGGGCTTCTACCTCGACCTGTACGAGACGTTGCGCCACGGTGCGCCGTTGGCGGTCACGCCGGAGAGCGCCCGGCGGGTGATGTGGGTGATCCAGCAGGCGATGGAGAAGTGCCCGGTGTAGGCGTGGACCGTGGAGCGGGGAGTGGAGAGCGAGAAGGGGATCGTGGCATTTGTGCCGATCATCATGGGCTCGAAGTCGGATCTGGACCATGCGCGGGCCATTGCCGAGGGCTTAAGGGCGTTTGGGATCGAGTACGAGATCCGGGTGGCATCGGCGCACAAGGCGGCCCGCTACCTGTTGGACATGTTGGCCGGGTATGAGGCAGATCCTCGGCCGAAGGTGTACATCACGGTGGCGGGCCGCTCTAACGCGTTGAGTGGGCTGGTGGATGCCAACGTGGCCGCGCCGGTGATCGCCTGCCCGCCGTATTCCGATCGCTTTAGCGGGGTGGACGTTTTCTCCTCGTTGCGTATGCCCTCCGGTGTGGCGCCTGCGGTGGTGTTGGAACCGAAGGGAGCGGCCCTGCTGGCTGCTAAGATGCTCTCGCTGGCCGATCCATCGCTGCGTGAGCGCATCGCCCAGGCTCAGGAGTCGGCTACGCGGCGGGTCATCGATGATGATCAGGCGCTGCAGCGCGAGACGCCTTGACCTGGACGACGCGGAGATGCGAGAGTGTGGGGTGTGGGGGCGGCACGTGCGTCGCCCCCACAGATCCGTGGTAAGCCCTTCGGCATGTCCTGAGGGGGAGGGAGGCCGATGATGTCACCAGGATGGGATCCGGTGTCTGGCGATCTGGATCGCCCGCGAGAGGCGTGTGGGGTTTTTGGCATCTATGCCCGGGGCGCGGACGTGGCGCGCATCGCGTTCTTCGCTCTATACGCCCTGCAACATCGCGGGCAGGAAAGCGCCGGTATCGCCACCTGTGACGGCCACGCGGCCTATATTCACAAAGGGATGGGGTTGGTCTCCCAGGTCTTCAATGAGGAGAATCTTCGTCCTTTGAGAGGGCATCTGGCCATTGGCCACAATCGGTATTCGACCACCGGCTCGAGCCACATCCGCAACGCGCAGCCATATCTTATCGAGACGATGCACGGGCCGTTGGGCGTTGGCCACAACGGGAACCTGACGAACGCGGCCACGTTGCGCCGTAAGTTGTTGGAGCGCGGCGTGGGGCTGATGTCCTCCAGCGATAGCGAGGTGATCACGCAGATGTTGGCTGCTCCGCCGCCCGGTGGTGAGCCCGACGGCCCTGACTGGGAGGCTCGTATTGCTGCTTTCATGGCTGAGGCGGAGGGAGCTTACTCGTTGGTGATCCTCACCAGGGACGCCGTGTTCGCTGTGCGCGATCCGTGGGGGTTTCGCCCGTTATGTCTGGGAGAGTTACCTGGGAACGGTCATCCGGGATATGTCGTGGCGTCGGAGTCGTGTGCGCTGGGCACCATCGGCGCGCGATACCTGCGAGAGGTGCGGCCTGGGGAGATCGTGCGTCTGGACTCCAGCGGCGTACACAGCTTGCAAGGACGTCCACCGGCTCCCAGGGCGGCGCTGTGTGTCTTTGAGTATGTATATTTCGCCCGGCCGGATTCCGTGCTGGAGGGCCAGACGATCCATCGAGTGCGACAACGGCTGGGGGAGGAGCTGGCGCGTGAGGCTCCAGCTGACGCGGATATGGTGGTTGGCGTGCCGGACTCGGCGACGCCGGCGGCCATCGGCTACGCGCGGGCGTCGGGTATCCCCTATAACGAGGGGCTGACGAAGAACCGCTACATCGGGCGTACCTTCATCCAGCCGAGCGATCGGTTGCGCCGGGCGGGAGTGTACCTGAAGTACAATCCGTTGACGGCTAACTTGAAGGGTAAACGGATCGTACTCATTGACGACTCCATCGTGCGCGGTAACACGGCGGGGCCGTTGGTGCGTATGTTGCGGGAGAGCGGCGCGGTAGAGGTTCATGTGCGGGTCTCGTCGCCACCCGTGCGTCATCCCTGTTTTATGGGGGTGGATATGGCGACCCATGAGGAGTTGATCGCGTATCGCATGTCGGTGGAGGAGATCCGCCAGCATATCGGTGCGGATAGCCTGGCTTACCTCTCTTACGAGGGGATGATGCGCGCTGTGACGGCCGAGATCGGCGAGGATAGGGGGCATTGCAGCGCCTGCTTCACGGGTGAGTACCCGATCCCGCTGAATGAGTGGTGGCAGTATCGCGAGCAGGAGAAGCGGAGTTTTGAAGGGATCTGGGGGGCGTGAGGT
>JAGHDS010000510.1 GCA_021159845.1 Anaerolineae bacterium | reverse complement strand
GGCCACACCAGGCTGACACCTACGGCGAGCAACGCCCCAGCGCCAGCGGCGAAGAGCCCCAGGGCAATCAGGCGAGCCGCACGCCGCAACCACCGCCCCTCGTCCGCCGCCCGCCACAGCGCATCAGCCCCCAGTGCCGCCAGCACAGCGGCCGACAGGGTCAGCGGGAACACCCAGCGGAAGGGGGAGTGCACCTGCTTGTACCACGGAAGCCCATAGTAGAACAGGGCAAACAGGGATGTGCCGAAAGCGTTCGCCAGCGAGACCAGGCCGAGCACGGTAAAGAAGGCGGTCTGATCCCGGCGCCGGGCAGCTCCACGGCCGCGAGCAAGTCCAGCCCCAGTCAGAGCCACACCGGCCAGCCCCATCGTCAGCAAGCCCAGGTAGTTCCCTCCCTCGACATAGTTCTTCACGCCCCAAAAGATCGTCCGGATCGGCTGCCCCAGCGCATTGACCGTAACTGGCACCCGGCGGAGCGACCAAATGTCCCAATAGGCATGGTGACTGGGATTACCGAAGACGTCGGGAAGCACGAACGTGAGCACCTGACGCGTGGGCCAGGCCCATCCCACCACGTCCCGATAGGTCACCGAACCCTGACGGAAGTTTCGCTGAGCCAACTCGACCAGCGGCAAGAGCTGCACGCCCCCCAGCGCCAGCCCAACCGCCACCATCGCCAATAACCAGACGCCCAGCCGCACCGCCGGCCGCCAGTGCCCAAGCCGCCGCCACAGCCCTACCAGCCGCCACGCGGCGTAGAAGCCAGCCACCACCAGCACGTAATAGGTGATCTCCACGTGCCCGGCCAGCACCTGCACTCCCAGGATCACGCTTCCCAGAGCGATGTACGGCACAGGCGAATAGGGAACGTTCCCCTTCTCCTCCTGCTTCCGGATGACGACCTCGATACAGGCCAGCAAGGCCGGCAGCCACGCGGCCGCGGCGATCATCATGGTGAAGACCACGCTGACCATGAAAAAGCCGCTCAGCATGTAGGCGATAGCCCCCACCAGAGCCGCCGGGCGCGATAGGCGCAGCACGCGCGCCAGCGCATACAGGCTTAACCCGGCCAACGCGATCTGCAGCGCGGTGAACCAGCCGTAAGCCATTTCCAGCGGCATCACCCAAAAGAGCACGCTGAACGGGTACAAGGCCGAATGTTGAGCATCGGCCAGGAAAGGCATACCAGAGAAGAGATAGGGGTTCCACAGGGGGATCTGGTGAGCGCGCAGGTTTTCCCGAATGAAATGCTTCCAGGGGTAATTCTCGAGGATGAGATCGCTCAGTAGCTCGTTATGGGGGACATCCACCCCCATCCGCCCGGCGAAGCTACGCCACGGCTCCCACGCGTAGAGATTGTCGGCGGGGAGCAACGTGTGGCGCCCGGTCAGCACCGGTGCGAACCACAGGACAGGGATCAGGAGTAAAAGGAGCGCCGCCAGCGCATCCCCACGCACGCGGTGAAACACGAGTCCGCAGCCTCAGAGGTGATCTGGTGCGGGCGTGGCCGTAGCCACGGACTTGACCCGCTGCAGGTGCCGGTAACGCCAGCGCAACTCCCACACCCGCCACGCGGCCTCCAGCTTCACCGGCACCGACATCTTAGAACGGCCGATACGTCGATCCTCAAAATAGATGGGCACCTCCAACACGCGATACCCCAACTTCTCCGTTACGTAAGCCATCTCCACCTGGAAAACATAGCCATTAGAGCGAATACGGCTCAGATCAATGCCTTCTAATGTCTCACGGCGCCAGGCTTTGAACCCCGCTGTGGCATCTCGGACCTGAATACCCAGGATCAGCCGAGTATACACGGAGTTCGCCCACCAGCTCAGCAGGTGACGCCACCAATTCCAGCGCTCATCCAACCGCCCGCCGGGCACATAACGCGACCCCACAACGACATCGTATCGGTCGAGAGGCTCCAATAATCGTGGCACGTAGGTAGGTGAGTGGGAGAAGTCGGCGTCCATCTGGACGATGAAATCGGCCCCCCGGTCAAGGGCATACCGAAAGCCGGTGATGTACGCGGTGCCCAGCCCCAGCTTACCCGACCGATGGATGACGTGCATACGCCCCGGGTACTGCCCCCGCAAGCGCTCGGCGACCTCCCCCGTTCCATCCGGCGAGGCATCGTCGACAATGAGGAGGTGCAAATCGGGCAATCCCAGAGCGAACAGAGCCTGAGCCAGGTCGGGCAAGTTGTCGGCTTCGTTATATGTGGGGATGACGACCATGGTCATCCCGGCGGGGATCAATCCATCTGCAACGTTCGCTGGACCCATAGCGGCGGGATTATACAATGCGGGCAGAGAATGGTCAATAACTCATCTTCCCAATCATCCCATTCGCAAGGGAAGCTCAGGCAGCAAAGCACTGACGGAGCCTATCACTGCTGGCAAGGGGGAACGGTAAAGTGGCCTTCACATCCACGGTGTCGGCCAATTCCGAGGGAATGAAATGTGACAGCGCTTGCATCGAAAATCGGCCTGCCGGCTCCGAGGTACCGCTCCGTCACTCATCTTCCAGGTATACTCGGACGGCATCAGCGAACGCGATGAAATCCTCCAGATGCCTCTTGAGGAGAGCGTAATCTCTGGCATCGTCTATGCGAGCATAGTCGTGCACGATAAGGTTGCGAAAACGGGCCATGTTCAGCAAGCTCGAAAGAAGTTCGCCTGAGATAATCCCCTCCTCAGCCAGGATGCGAAATACATCCTGGTTGTCCTCTGGATAACGGAACCTTTCCCGAGCGATGATACGCCTACCTATATCCAGGCATATCTCCACAGCGACCTGGAGACTCCGCTCCACCGCTTTTCTGAGCCGGATGTTCTCCACATACTCGTGCAACGAGTGGGTACGGCTCGATTCTTCCTGGAGGTAGGCTATCTCATCCCTCAGACGTATCAGTCGTTCCAACACGACGTCGTCTTTTACCAAACTTCCTCTCCTTTATCTCCCGAAACAGCGCCTGAGAGAAGAATTCGCGCGCAGGCCGGAGGTCGGCGTAGAACTTACCGACGCGAACCTCGAACTCTGTGCGCGCCTGCGGGTCTCGGT
>JAGHDS010000119.1 GCA_021159845.1 Anaerolineae bacterium | reverse complement strand
TATGCGACGGATCTTCGCTCCTTAACTCAGGGGCGTGGCCTTTACACGATGGAGTTCTCGCATTATGAGCCTGTGCCCAGCCATATCGCTGAGAAGATCATCGCCAAGGCTAAGCAGGAAGCGGAACAATAGAAGATCAACCGGAGAGCTGGGCCTACAAGCTCGGCCGTATAGTCAGGGCCGCGTGCAAAGGCGCACGTGGCCTTTCTTGTTGATTGGAGCCAGTTCGGTATCGGGGCGCGATGGGGCCATGCGAGCGCGATATTGCCTGAGAGGTCATAGGCGTTGGTGCATCAGCGCTTCCTGCAGGTATTCCACGGCCGCCTGGTATGTGGCCCGGGCTTCTCGTGCCAGGCGGAGAAACCCGCTGTTCACCTGGCCCTGGGTGGCCAGGTAGGCCAGCGCGCCCAGGTAGGTTCTCCAGCGTGTGTAGCTTCCCTTTAGCGTCCCGTCCGGAGCGTACATCAACAAGGGATGTTCATCGCTGGCGATCACGAAGAATCCGGGAAGATCGAAGTGCGTCACATCCAGGGCCGCGCGCAGGTAATCCCCTGACGCGTTGCCATAGCGCTCGGGGGCGTTGCGTACGACGAATTCCAAATCGAAGCCTATGTCCTCCAACAGGGAAGGGTAGATGGCCATTCCCCAGCGCCGGACCATCTGCACGCAGCCGTTGTAGCCTATGGGCACTGGTATGCACAGGTCGGCCAACCCGGCGGGCAGTTGAATGATGACCTGGCGTTGGTGGAGGTTGCCCTGTGCGTCCACAGTCCAATAGACGACGTTCCAATCCTCGGTGGGGTAGAGGCCAGGTAGGTTATTGAGCACTTGAGCCTCGTCCGCCGCCCGGCTGCGCCTGACCGAGTTCCCCAAACGTGTTTCCATCACTTGCCCCCTTTTTCGGTGTGGCTGTCTCTTTCATTATAGCTTTCCTATCTAGGGTGACAAGTGAATTAAGAACGCAGATGGCGCTGATGCACGCGGATCTTCGCTGATCATTCTGATTTTATCTTGTTATCTGCGTAGATCGGCTTCTTCTGCGTCATCAGCGTTCACTCATTCTATCTTACGGAACAGATGCCCCACCCGCCAGGGCTTGACCGCCCGCGAATAACCAGATAGAATGCAAGTGGGTGGTCGTTGGACGATTGAGCATCAGGGCTTTCGGTTTCGAATGCCAATGCGGGGCGTACGTCTGGCGGCCAGACGCAGAACTTATGGGAGGCGAGAGCATCGTGCGCGTTCATCAAGTTGTGGGGCCAACCTGGAAGCCCAGGGTCAAGGATATTGCTGTTCTCGTGAATACGTCGGGGAAGAGCTTGACCATTGAGTTACCCACCGGCTGCTTCCGGCTGGAGCCTGGATGTCGGCGAATGATCGATGCTCGGGCTTTGAACCTGGAGTCGGTCAAGCGGTTGCTGGAGGCGGGCGAGATCCAGTGGGAGCCGTACCGGCGTGGTGGACGCTGACGCTGGATGTCTGGAGCGGGATGATCTGATGCCTAAACTGGTTCTTCTGGACGGCCATAGCCTTGCCTTTCGCGCGTACCACGCGCTGCCACCGGATATGGCGACATCGCGCGGAGAGCTCACCAATGCTGTTTACGGCTTCACGTCCATGTTGTTGAGCATCTTCCAGGAGGAGAAGCCGGATTACATCGCGGCCGCCTTCGATGTTGGGCCGTCCTTTCGGAATGGGCTGGCACCGGAATATAAAGGCACGCGAGCCCGAATGCCCGACGAGCTGCAGGAGCAGATCTCCCGTATCCATCAGGTCGTCGAGGCGTTCAACATCCCGATTTACACGGCAGAGGGGTTCGAGGCGGACGATGTCCTGGGGACGCTCGCGCGGCAGGCTGAAGAACAGGGGGTTAACGTCGTCATCTGTACGGGCGACCGAGACTTGTTTCAGTTGATTGACGAGCACATCGTCATCCGTTATACCCCTGGTGGGCCGCGCCCTAAAACGAAGACATATGATTTGGAGGCGATCCGCCAGCGCTATCACTTGGAACCACGTCAGCTCATCGACTTTCGTGCCCTGATCGGCGATAAATCGGATAACATCCCGGGTATCCCGGGCATCGGCGAGAAGACAGCGGCTCGGTTGTTACAGCAATATGGCTCTTTGGAGGGTATTTACGAGCATCTGGATGAGATCAGCCGCCGCCGGCTTCGGGAGTCCCTGGCCAAGTATCGGGAGCAGGCCTTCTTCAGCAAGCAGCTTGTCACCGTCGTCACCGATGTGCCGGTTGTGCTCGATCTCGACCGATGCCGCGCGGGTGATTTCGATCGCGATCGGGTGTTGGAGCTGTTCCGGGAGTTGGAGTTCCATAGCCTGATCAGGCGGTTGCCGGAGAGCCACTATGCGTCGCCGACGGCCACCACGGCTGCTCAGCTCCCTCTGTTTGGCGCTATGGGCCGGGACGACGGTCATCGGGAGACCGGCGATGAGTCCCAGTGTCTAGTTATAACGATGGCGGAAGCCCTGCACGACCTTGTCCATAAGCTCGAGGGCGCGAGTCGGATCGCCTTTGACGTGGAGAGCACATCCACCAACGCGATGCGCGCTAAGCTGGTCGGTCTTGCCGTGGCGTGGGGACGAGGTCAGACCGCATATATCCCCGTAGGCCATCTGCCGGAGCAGGCCAGCCCGGCGGGGCAGCTTCCCTGGGATCAGGTGCGCGATGCTTTGGCTCCCATCTTTGCCGACGATGCGCATCGTATGGTGGCCCATAATGCCAACTATGACATCACAGTGCTTCGCCGTTATGGCCTTCCCGTGCAGAATATAGATTGGGATACGATGATCGCTGAGTGGCTGTTGAATCCGGCCAGCCATAGCCTTGGGCTTAAGAGCGTGGCGTTCTCCCGGC
>JAGHDS010000146.1 GCA_021159845.1 Anaerolineae bacterium | reverse complement strand
GGTAGGGGATCCGTCAAACTGTAGGAGAGGATGCCCGCTAGGTGTTGGGTGAAGGATTGCGGCTTGGAGGCGCTAGGGGCGCGGCTGAGCGGGATTGAACCTTTACGGTATGCCTCTCTGATTGGGCCGTCCAACGGCCGAAGGAAGATTCGACTTCTGCCCTGAGGTCGGCGCGACGGCGACAATGATAAGGTGTTATGCTTTGTAGATGATAGGGGGCGACCTTAAAGATTGGCCGTTTTTTGGCAAAAGTGGGACTTCCCGAACCGCAAAGTTGTGGTATAATAGGCGTGGGCGTTCCTGCTGGCTGAGCTTCCTCTCCCGCCGGTGTGAATCGCTCTTGACACACAAGTGATGGCTCCCTGCAGTATCAATCTCTACCTCATTGCGTTCTCGCTGACGGGCGCGTTGGGAAGCATCGGGCGTTTGGTATCTCCGGGTTGGATCGGCGTAGAGTAGACGTGAAGAGGGGTGTCGAGGAGAGCGAGGGAGAGCGAGATCGTTTTTTGACCCTTTTTGCGGAATAATTGGGCTGCGCACTTCCGCTTGTCCTTTCCGGCTTCATTGAGGTCAGGATTGTTCTCATTACTGAGCTGTGTGGCGCATCCAGTTCGCACTTGCCCTCGCCAGGCAAAGTGAGGGAACTGTCAGTCAAGGTACAGGTCGGTGGGGCATGCGGAGGAATAAGCCCGCTGGCCAGTGAGCGAGCGGGTAGGCAAGTGGTTTTACTGCAGTTTAGGTACAAATCGCTCGGCATGCGGATCATATGTGCACTCATGAAAAAGGAGGCGAGTTCGGGCGCGCATCGACTATCTCTATTCTGTCCGCTGGAAGTGGCCTGCGCTGTGAATGCGAACGAAGTAGTACGTACCCTGTCTTTCCAGCGTGGGTTGCCAGTGTCCCTGTGGGTAACGTTTCAACGTTTCATTGTTGTCTTAAAGCCTCTTTCTCGCAAGACCCAGTTCCGTCCTCATTCAGGAACCGGTGAATCATCACAAAGGAGGTGACGAAATGCGGTTCCCCAAGCTGTTCGTCGTTTTAAGCGTAGCCCTCGTCGCGGCTTTTATGGTCACGAGCTGTGGTCCAGCTGTGCCGCCAACTACGGAGACAGAGGAGTTCGCGCTAGCACTGCCTAGGATTACGCTGTCCTACGATGCGGATGGCAATCCGAGCCTAGTGGGGTTGGATCTAGAGGAGATCGGTCCACTGCTGAAGCAGTACATGGGGATCGATTTGAATGCGTACATCTCCATGATGCGCATTGATCCCTTCTGGGTCTCCTGGATGACGAATGCGAACGTTCAGCATATTGAGATCCAGTATGGCGCCGGTGGTGCATTGATCTTCGTCAACGGCAAGGCGCTTCCTCACCTGGCGTGGACGGATGAAAGTTTTAGCAACGTGGGCACCATGGTAGAGAGCTTCATGGGACAGACCCCGTGGACAGGCATGATCAAAACCTTCTTGCCATTTGTACAGCGCACTGGCATTGGGGTAGTGCTGATGTTCCCCAAGCAGGAAGGTGCCGCTGAGATTCCTCTGCGTGAGCCGAGCGCGATTCCGCAGATCAAGGCTTCGGAAGCGGCTCCTTCGGTGATCGCTCGGGCAGAGGTCGCCTATGATAATGATGGCGTGCCTTCCCTGTTGGGGATTTCCTCCCGTGATCTCTCCAAGATGACGGGCATGGATATGCGCATGGTTGAGCTGCCGCCGTCCCTGATCGCTCAGCTCAAGGCGCTCAATGTCCAGCATGTGGAGCTGCGGGCTCGCAGTGATGGCGTGTGGATCTTCGTGAATGGTATGGAGCTGCCCCATATTGCTTGGAATGATGCGCTGTTGACTGACACGGCTGGCTTGTATGCTCAGCTGAATCCTGGTAGCCCGCTGATCGACCTGGTGAACTTCCTACTACCGTCCTTGGTGAAGACGGATGTAGACCTGTTGGTGCGCTTCCCGGTGGCCGAGGGCGCGATGCCGATCCCGCGGCAGCACAATATCTGATGCATGTGGGGGCCTTGAGCCTTGGGCTTAAGGCCCCTGGTCGTTGTCCGTCCGCCTTCAGCCCCAACGTAGAAAGGAGCGCGGCTAGTGGAGAGAAGTGCTTCGGGACTGCGCGTGATCGCTACTGTCTTTAAGGTGCTCGCGTGGGTGCTCCTGGCGGTCGGGATAATCGCTACCATCGTGCTGTATGGCGCTATTGGCCGTTTTACAGCTAACGCTCCCGCCGCATTGGCCAGCGTGGGAAGATGGATAGCATTCTTGCCTGGCATCACGGGCATCTTGTACTTCCTCTTCTTCTTCATCACCAGCTCAGTCATTGAGCTGCTGTTGCAAATTGAAGAGAATGTACGTACCGCCTCTCGATACCTAGCGCAGCGCTAATCTTCGAGGCAGGTCCCGATCGCGACATATCCCTTGCGCGTGCCGAGCGCAGTGCGCCCCGGCCTTCACAAGAAGGTCGGGGCTTCATTTTAGAGAGAGTAGTTATCTAGGATAGACACGGGTGAGGGAAGGTTCGTGGGTGGATCGACGGGGTGATTCATACTCATGCTCTGGTTGTAGAACCTACGCCTATGACGGCTTGACTCACCCTATTTTCGAACAGTCACCATGAGCGGTGGCACACCGCATAACGATGAAAATGGATGGTCGATACCGATGAGCATAAGAACGCAGATGACGCTGATGCACGCAGGTCCTCACGGATCATCTCGATTTTGCTCTTTCATTTGCGTAGATCGGCTTCTTCTGCGTCATCAGCGTTCACCGATTCTATTTACGGAACAGGGCTTTATTCGCCATGATGAGCTAATGTTTTCAGGGATTTGGGGTATAATAGAGGATGCAAGGGGAGGCGAATCGTGCGTGTGATCGCGGGGAGTGCTAAGGGACGTAGATTACGGTCAGTGCCAGGTAGGAAGACCCGGCCTGTTACCGATAGAGTGAAGGAAGCTCTCTTTGATATTTTGGGTGGCGAAGTTGAGGGATGCCGATTCCTGGATCTGTTCGGCGGCACGGGTGCTGTAGGTATTGAGGCGCTGAGCCGAGGGGCAACACATTGCGTCTTCGTGGAGCGCAGTCCTCGGGCGCTGCGCACGATCCGCGAGAACCTGAGGGAGACCGGACTGGCCGCCGCAGCCTCGGTCGTGCGCAGCGATGCCTTCGCTTATTTACGACGGCCGGACCTGGAGCCTTTTGATGTCATTTACGTGGCTCCGCCCCAATATCTGGGCCTATGGCGCCGGGCGTTAGAGCGAATCGATGAGCGCCCCGCGCTATTGACGGCCGAAGGGCTAGTGGTCGTGCAGATCCACCCGCGTGAGGTGGAAGAAATCCCCTTGCGCCATCTTCAGCTAAGTGACGGGCGCCGCTACGGCAGCACATTGCTGCGCTTCTACCGCCGTGCGGCGCCCACCTCGGCTGACGATCCCCTCAAGGATCAGATCGTTTGAGGCTCGGGTAACTGCCCCAAAGTGACCTCTTCAGTGCGTGTATCAAGTAAGGCATATTGTCCCCTGAGCAGCGGCCCGGGGTTGATAACGAGCGTTGTGCCGATCATAGCTGTTCCCTGGCCGTCCAGAGCGCTGCCACAAAAGGCAAATCTCGGCCGATAGGTCTTGATGATCTCCTCCACGATATGGCGGCCGATGTGTTTGCCATTCTCCAGATCAAGGTCGCCGTGGCGCGGCGGAGTATGGAAGACCAGCACGGGCTCATGCTCCAAATGCCGGAGATACTCGAACGCGAACTCGGCCTCCCAATCCGGGTAGACAAGCACAAATCGATCCTCCCTCAGGTCGTCGCTGAGCCCGCCACCGAATCCGGCTACGACTAGATTCTCACTAGGTAACGGAGCGAAGGAGTGATGGATCATGTCGATGTTAGGCGCAACCACCTCATGATTAAGCGCAGCTTGCATGTACAAGCGCTCTGGAGCATCCAGATGGCCTGGAATAACCATGACGGGCACATCCAATTTGCCCATCTCATCGAAGAACGCCTCATAAGCATGCACGGCCGCGTCCTCCAGCTCATCCAGCACTGCCTGCTCCATCTCTGGCGACTCGCCGATAGCCTCGGCCTTTCGGAACGCCTCGATACGCGCGTCCTCACCCACGATGTTCCCGCAGAAGATTACGGCATCCACGTGTTCCTTACGGGCCAGCTCAAGGATCTGCGGCATCCGTTCAGTGGCACCCCGCAGGTCCGTGATCCCCAGGATACGCATACCTGCCACCTCCCTTGTACTCGTCCATCGACCCCACATCTTCCGGGTAATCCACTGGTGCCGGACGACGCTGTCCGGCACGCGAAAAGCATATCCCAAACCTCCATTTACTTGTTAGCGACTGGATATTAGACGAGCACAAGAGGGAGATTAGAGCTTTGTAAGAGGAGGTAAGTGGGGACAGCCATGTTCAGAGGGTACGCGAGGAGCGCAGGGGACAGGCCACCGTACCCCATCCCCTGCGCCAGCTTGTAACGACACAGCCCGCTGGACGTGCAGCTAACGGAAGCGGGATTCCGACTGCCACATGTCGGGGTTCGGGCCAAGCTTTTGCTTGAGTTCCTCCGTTGCCTCCGTAAGTGCTGTAAGCACATCGGAGGAGAGTTTCAGATCGGCCGCGCGGGCGTTCTCCCGTATCTGCTCAGGATGACGTGCACCAGCCAGTACGGAGACTACGCCTGACTGATGGAGCAGCCAAGCCAGGGCGACTCGCGCCATGGGCTGGCCGATCTCCTCGCTGATCTGGCGGATCCGCTCGATCGCGGCGAACGTCTCCTCCTCGCATCCCTCCTCACCATGTCGTGTCAGTGGCCTGTTCTTCGAAAAGTGTCTCGTCCGGGCACGCCCCTCGGGGACGTCGTCGGCCGATGCGAACTTGCCTGTGAGAAGCCCTTGCACCAACGGGCTATAGCAGAGAATACCGATTCCATTTTCCTCACATTTTGGCTTGATCTCGTACTCGATGGCACGCCACAACAGGCTGTATGGCAACTGATCGGTCTCGCAGCGCCCGACAGAGAGACACTCGGACAGGTCTTGTACGCCGAAATTCGACACACCGATGGCCCGTATCTTGCCTTGCTCCTGCAACTGTTCCAGTGCCTCCATCGTCTCATCGAGGGGAATAGTCCGGCTTGGCCAGTGGATCTGGTAGAGGTCGATGTAATCCGTCCCCAACCGCCGGAGGCTACGCTCGCAGGCAGCCTGCACCTGGTCGCGGGATAGGTGTCCGGAGCTCACCTTGGTGGCGATGACCGCCTCGTGTCGACGGCCAGCCAGTGCTTCACCCAAGAGCTTCTCGGAATAACCATCACCGTATCCCTCAGCCGTGTCGAAGAAATTCACACCGACATCCAGTGCCGCGTGAATGGTGGCTATCGCATCCTCCTTATCCTGGGGTCCCCAGGTGCTGCCACCAGCAATAGCCCAGCACCCCATAGCGATCACAGAGACGTCGATATCCGTCCGGCCCAGTTTTCGATACTCCATGTTGTGTTTAACCTCCGTGAATTGTGCTCTTCAGACGAGTCGCTCCATCTCCTGAAAAGTTTCGGCATCCGTGCGATGTGGCTGCACCGCATCATCTAAGATCTCCTGTAAAACGCGTTCCAGCGATAAGCGATTGAGGTACGCACTGTGTCCCATGATATCGAAGACGGCGGGTTGGTCCTGACGCAGGGAAAAGCGCAGTTCGACAGCATAATAGTCGCGCTGGGGTGGTTTCCCAAGCCTATCCTGCCATCCCTGGCGCGCGACGACATACCATACGAACTTACCCACGCGACCTTCGTCTTTACCCTCGAAGTAGATATCGAAGCGACGCCTCCAAGGGGCCCAGGGACGACGGGGCCAGCGAGTCTCTCCAAAGGCGGTCAGGGTTTCCACAACCATCGGGCTCAGGCGTCGCGCTTCAGCCAACCGGCTGTCGTACGGGACCTGGCCTTGAATCGGCTCCCAGGGTGGGCGCTTTTCTCGAAACCACCGCCTCTTTCGTCGCGTTGTCATGCGAAATATCCCTGTCCATATTCTCTGACACATAATTGTATCTCAACCTGACCTCGCGAGCAAGGATTCATGTCTGGTAACTGTTCACCGACGTCATTCCTCTTCTTGTTGTGCCCTTGGCGTTCTTTTGCGCTCCTGAAGCTTTGCAGTATACTTCCCATTGGTGGATTACTTTTAAGATGGTCACGAGGCCGATGGGGGATGGGGGATGAGGGATGAGGGCCTAGCTGGCCTGGTAGTGCAGAATCGTCAGAGGGATGAGAGGCTCCTCGTTTCTGTGGTCCCGTGAGTGAGAGGTGGGTGATCGCTTGTCGGAAAGTAACTGCTGCGTCGCACCGCTGCGGCCCATTTTCATCGTTATGCGGTGTGCCACCGCTCATAGCGACTGTTCCGTAAATAGAATGGATGAACGCTGATGACGCAGAAGAAGCCGATCTACGCAGATGAAAGGGCAAAATCGGGATGGTCCGTGAGGGTCTGCGTGCATCAGCGTCATCTGCGTTCTTATGCTCATCGGTATCGACCATCCATTCTCATCGCTATGCGGTGTGCCACCGCTCATGGCGACTGTTCACCGTTGGGGTAAAAGGGATTAGCTGCGCCGCCACCACAAGCCGAATCAAGCCCCCTTCTCCCGGG
>JAGHDS010000185.1 GCA_021159845.1 Anaerolineae bacterium | reverse complement strand
GCGTAGATGAAGTTCGTCGGCGAAGTGGCAGGCGACGAAATGTTCCGGCGTGATCTCACGTAGTTGAGGCTCCTCGATCCGGCAGATGTCCTGAGCGTATCGACATCGAGGGTGGAAGTAGCAGCCGGATGGCGGATTGGCCGGGCTGGCGACCTCGCCCGCCAGCACGATGCGCTCCGAGCGCGCTCGTGGGTTGGGTTTGGGCACGGCAGACATCAACGCCTCGGTGTAAGGGTGCTTGGGGTTCGTAAACAGCTCGTTCGTCTCTGCACTCTCCACGAGCTTGCCCACGTACATGACGGCCACCCGATCGCTGATGTGCTTGACCACGCTCAGATCGTGAGCGATGAACAAATAGGTCAGATCGAACTGCTCCTGCAGGTCCTCCATCAGGTTCAGCACTTGTGCTTGCACGGAGACGTCAAGAGCGGAGACTGGCTCGTCGGCGACGATGAATTTAGGGTTCAATGCCAACGCTCGGGCCAGGCTGATGCGTTGTCGTTGCCCGCCGCTGAAGGCATGTGGGTAACGATCCATGTATTCGGGGCGCATACCGACCGCTCGCAACAGCTCGGCTACCCGGTCTTCCAGCTCCCGGCCTCGGGCGACGTTGTTCACGATCAGCGGCTCGCCGACGATCTGTTTCAGGGTCAGGCGTGGATTGAGGGAGGAGTAGGGGTCCTGAAACACGATCTGCATGTTTCGCCGCAGCCTCCTCATTTGATCCTTGTTGAGCTGCTCGACGTGGAGTTCCCCTGCCTCCTCATCGTTGAATACGATCTCGCCGCTGGTGGGCTCGATCAGGCGCAGGAGACAGCGGCCGGTGGTCGACTTTCCACATCCACTTTCACCCACCAGCCCAAAGGTCTCGCCTTTCTTGATGTAAAAAGATATCCCGTCCACCGCCTTCACGTAGCCGACTGTCTTGCGCAGGAAGCCGCGACGGATGGGAAAGTACTTTTTCAGATTCCTGACATCTAGTAGTGTCTCATCTCGATTCGTTGACCTGGGCATTCGTCTTCCTCTCAGGGTCATACAGATGACATCGAACCTCGTGATCTGGCTCTACGGTAATGTAGTCGGGTTCCTCGCGATCGCACAGCCCGGGGATGTAGTGATCGCAGCGCGGCCAGAACGGGCAACCGCTGGGGATGGCATATGGGTCTGGCACGATCCCACGGATGGGTTTCAGCCGCTCCTTCTTCGTGGACTCGATGCGCGGGATGGATTGGAGCAGAGCCTGTGTATAGGGATGTTTGGGATTGAAGAAGAGGGTGTCCACGTCCGTGTGTTCGACCACCTTGCCCAGGTACATGACGATCACGTCGTCGCACATCTCAGCGATCACGCCCAGGTTATGGGTGATCAGCAGGATGGTCGTCCCGAGCTCTTGTTGGAGTCCTCTCATTAGCTCCAGGATCTGTGCCTCGGTTGTCACGTCGAGCGCCGTTGTGGGCTCGTCGGCGATGAGCAGGCTGGGGCTACAGCTGAGCGCGATAGCGATCATGACGCGTTGGCGCATACCGCCGCTGAGCTGATGGGGGTAATTATCGATCGTCTCCTCTGGTCGGGGCATACCCACAAGCCGTAGCATCTCGATGGCACGTTCCCGGGCCTCCGATTTGTTGACTTTTTGGTGGAGCGTGATCGCCTCCATGATCTGGTCCCCGATCGTGTAGACGGGATCCAGGGATGTCATAGGCTCCTGGAAGACCATGGATATCTCACCACCGCGGATTTCCCGCATTTCGCGTCCCCGGGCGGGAAGCGCCGTGAGGTCGACCGTCTGGGTCACGTTGCCGGCCCCGTTGTTGCTGCTTTGTCGATAGTAGATGATCTTGCCCCCTACGATCTCCCCTGGGGGAGGTACGATCCGCAATATGGCCTGGGCTGTCACGCTTTTGCCACACCCGCTTTCACCGACGATACCCAGAACCTGCCCTCGTTTTGCGGTGAAGCTGACGCCGTCAACGGCTCGCACTAGCCCCTCTTGCGTGAAGAAGTGCACGCGCAGATCATCGACCTGCAGAATGACGTCCTGGTCCAACGCTGCTCCTCCTCAATATCGAGATACGTTATAGCGGCCCCTCCGCTCTGGGAAAGCGTGGGTGCCGTCAGGTTAGATGGCGAATGGATCGGCTGCATCCCGGAGGCCGTCGCCGACGAAGTTGAAGCACAGCACGACGATGATGACGAAGGCGCCGGGGATCATCAGCCATGGGTGTTGCACGACCACGCTCACGGTTTGGGCATCTTCCAGCAGCGCGCCCCAGCTTACCGCGGGGGGCTGGATGCCCAGTCCGAGGAAGCTCAATGCTGTCTCGGCCAGGATCATGCCAGGGATGGAGAGCGTGGCGACGACGATGATATGGCTCATCGCGTTGGGAAGCATATGCACGAAGATGATGCGCCGGTCTGATGCTCCCGCCGCTCGGGCGGCCGCAGTGTAATCCATCTCCCGGTACGAGAGCACCTTAGCGCGCACCTGTCGTGCCAGTCCCGTCCAACCGACAAGCGACAGGATGATGGAGATGGCGAAAAAGCGTTTAACCGTGGACCAGTCGGGCGGCAGGGCGGCCGCCAGCGCGGCCCATAGCGGGATCGTTGGGAACGACATCAGCAGCTCGATGGTGCGCTGGATAATGGTATCGGTCATGCCGCCGAAGTAACCGGATGCTGTGCCCAGGGAGGAGCCGAAGATAATCGTCAGCGTTACGCCAACCAGCCCTACAGTGAGGGACACGCGGCCGCCGAAAATGATGCGTGAGAGCATATCCCGTCCCACGCGATCGGTACCGAACAGGAAGATGGTGCCCGGCTTTTCGACGCCGAAGAGGTGCCGATCGGTGGGGAACAGTTTGAAGAGCTTATAAGGCTTCCCGTGCACGAAGAAATGGATCGGATAGATCTTGCTGTAGTCCGGTTTGTGGACCCACACCAGGTTCTCCGTATCCAGCGTCGTCTCTATACCGTAGACGAATGGCCGGAGGTGGAAGTGCCCTTCCTTGTCTATGAAGTGGATGTGCTGTGGAGGCATGAAGATATAGTCTTCTTGCGTCTTCATATAATCGTAAGGTGCCAGAAAGTCGGCGAAGATGATCATGAGATAGAACAGGATCAGGATAATGCCGCTCACTATAGCCAGGCGGTTTCGCAGGAAGCGGCGCCATGTGAGCTGCCATAAGGACATCCGTCCTACTTCGGGTACCGTGCTCTCCTGATGAGGTGTTTCCTCAGCGGGCTGTGACATCTGGGTGGCTCGTTCAGACATACGAAATCCCCTTCAATCTGCCAGGTTTTGCAAGAGTTGCCCTTCCCCGTGGAAGGGATGGGAAAGGAAAAGGGAGCGAAACGTGAGAAACTCCATCGGTCAGGCCTGACTTTATTCGAGCCGTATGCGGGGATCGATCCAGGCCAGAAGGAGATCGGCCAGGAAGTTCCCGATGATCAGCATGACGGATAGGAACAGGAGGAAGGTCCCCGCCAGGAACATATCTTGTTGCCGGAGCGCGTTGAAGTATAACGGCCCGGTGGTTGGCAGGCTGAGGACGATGGCGACCACGGTGGAGCCGGAGATAATACCGGGTAAGCTCATCCCCAGGAGCATGATAAGGGGGTGGATGGCGTTCCGGACGGCGTGTTTGACGATCACCTTGGACTCTGGTAGCCCTCTTGCCCGGGCAGCTTGAATGTATTGCATATTCAGGATGTCTAGTAAGTTCCCCCGCATCATGCGGATCAGCCCTGCCGTGCCGGATGTCCCCACGACTACGATGGGCACCCAGAGGTGTTTGAGAAAGTCGATGAACTTCGCCAGCGTCCAGGGGGCATCTTTGAACTCGCGAGAGAAGAGGCCGCCGACTGACTGGCCAAAGGCCCTTTGGGCAACGACCATGAGCACCAGGGCCAGCATGAAGTTGGGGATGGAGAGCCCAGCCAGGCCAATGAATGTGAAGATGTGGTCTCCCAGCTTGTATTGGTGTGTGGCTGAATAGATGCCGATGGGGATGGCTACGATCCAGGTGAACAGTAGGGTGGAGAAAGAGATGATCGCTGTGTAGCCGAGCCGTTCCCAGATCAGGTCGCTGACCTCGCGGTTGTATTGGAAGGAGCGGCCGAAATCCCCGCGCACGAAGCCGCTGATCCATTTTAAGTATTGTACGTAAACGGGCTGATCGAGAGCGTAACGGCGCTTAAGCGCTTCTATTTCCTCTTTCGCTGTACTGGTCCCCTGCATTTGCCGCTGGGCTCGGTAGACATCCAGATAACTCCCCGGGGGCAGGTTGATGATGACGAAGCCGATAATGGAGACGAAAATCAACGTCGTGATCATATAGAGAAAACGCCGAATGAGGTACGCAACCATCAGTTTTATTCTCCGTACCTGCTTTTACTGAGAGGATGCCCTTGGAATACAGGCATTTTTCAAGGAAAGGCAACCCCTGGAGGGAGCGCCCCTCCAGGGGATTGCGCGGCCCACAGGCACGTCATCCATCAGTCCTTGTAGAAGAACTGTTCTGGATAGACGGCGCCGAAGTAGACCATGATCCACGGGTTGGTGAAGCCGCCCAGGCCCAGTTGGTCGCGAGTGGGCACGTTCCCCACGTTCTTCTTGGCGACCACGATCGTTGGGATGTTAGCGACCGTGCCAATGAAGAAGGGACCTTCCTCGATGTGGATCTTCATCATCTCGAAGACCAGCTTCTCTCGCTTCTCGTCATCGGGCTCGATCTTGGCCTTGTCATACAGCGCCTGTAGCCGGGCAACCGGGCCGTCAGCCGGCGGCTCATCGCGCGGCGGCGTGCGATCCCGCGGGTCCTTGTCCAGCTCGGTGCCCTCTTTGTCCGTCCCCTTCACGGAGTACCAGGCACCGTACAGCGGCGCCCAGCGCTGGTTCCCGATGGGCACGAACCACTGCGGATACACCAGATGGTTCGGGCCGTCGCCGACCTCCCAGCTGTTGCGGATGTCGAACTCGGCGCTGGTCTCCAG
>JAGHDS010000277.1 GCA_021159845.1 Anaerolineae bacterium | reverse complement strand
TAGGTTGTGTCGTGTTCTCCTCGGAAGGTGTCGGCAGCAACGGCGGACTCGGCGTCGCCGTCGATGCCACAGGCGACGGCTTGAGAACCACAGTGGGAACGGGCTGCTCCGTAGGCCCCCCCGTTGGCGCCAGCGTGGGCGAAGGTGTCGGCTCAGCCGGCGTCACCCAGGTTCCCCTCACGACCACCTTGTGGAACACATCATCGCCATCCCCAGCCGAATTCAACCGGAGATCAGCCCCACCGGGTAGAGCATTCCCTAAGAAGAGATCGTTCAGAGTCCAAGACGCCTTCCGCCATCGACGAGTATCCTCTTTGACGACCTGTACCTGGTGAAGCTCCCCCTGCGAGTCGTTATATTCCAGATACCAACTATCGTTACCCCAGTCCAGATACCACACGTCTACTTCGTACCGCGCCCGCCCGCCGGAGGCCACGGGCAGCTGTCCAGCGAATTGCCAACGGTCGTCCACATCAAAGGACATGAACTGGTTGCCATGAGCCTCATCGGTGCGCCGGGCGTGCCTCCCATACGGCTGGGCAGCGGCTTGGGGCGGGAGGTCGGCTTCACGCAGAGCGACTGTGTGATTCCCAGGCGCTTTCTCCAGCCGACGCAGGTAGAAATCCCAATCTCCAGGCTCACAGCTATTGCCGCTGCTGGGCCACATAACCGGCTCGCACTCTGCGTCTCGAAGGATGATCCATACGGCAGGTGCGTCCGCCGCCGTCCGTCCAAGGCTATCCTGCATCGCGGACCACACCTCGGGCACCTGGTCCAGATCATCCACCCACTCCGGCTGCAGGTCGACGAACGTAGCATGATGAGCCAGCGCGTTATACACCATCCAATAGGCATATTCAACGGGGTCGTCCTCTCCAACGGGCGCGCTGTAGGCTGGCTCAAAGGCGATGGGAATCTGGCCCGCGTATCGATCGGCGATGTCCATGATCTGCCAACCGGCGCTGTTCAGATAACCTATCGCCGTGGTCATATCCGGCTGAAGAGCGTTAGCCTTGTAGCCAATGCCCAGCGCGGCCGCCCGAGCCATGATCCGGCGGCGGGACCAAGCCCCCGATTTCCCGGCGCAAGCCCCTGGGGCGGCTTGGATCCACAACGGCTTATGAGGGAAGGCCGCCGCGTACCATCCCATCAGCCGCTCCAGGAACGCCATGTAGGCCTCACAACCCAAGGAGCGTTCCAGCTCAGCGGGATAATCACATGACCCCACCGCCTTCGTAGGCTGAGTCTCGTCGTCCAGGCCCGCGCCGATCCAAATCCCCGCCACCTGTGGATCCCCATCGTAGCGGGCCCCAAAAGCCGCAATGAGCTCCGCCAAGGCGGCCTGCCACCGCGGATCATCGTAGAGGGGCACCGCAGCCGGATTGCATTTTCCCGGCTGTACTACGTAGCCAACGGGACGCCCATCGAGCTCCGGCCGCCCGCCGATCTCCTCATAAACCCACGTCGGCGTGAAGTCATGGAACCGGCCATCCTGGTCACTGCCTGCCAACATCAAAGTGAACATGACCGGCTTGGGAATCGAAGTGCCATCGGGCAAAGTCACATACTGCGTCCGGGCTGCACGAAGATACTCGTCGTAACGAGACCAATCGAAGCGCCCCGGGGCGGGGTTCACATCCTCCCACGTGAACTCGATGTGGCTCCCAATAGGCCCCCGTTGAGGAGCCTCGCCCTGCCAGTTTCGATTACGCCAATCGTACATAATGTAAGGAATCGTTGGTAAGAACTCCTTGCCATACGATAGGGGAGTTTCCTCTCCTTCGCTAGCCTGAGCCAACGACCCAACGCGATAGCGAACGGTTAGCCGTGGATGCAAGGCCGCATCGCGCCACTCCGAGCTGGCCAGGTAGTACACAACGTCCGGCCCCTTCGCGGCCAACAGCATCTGAGCCTCCCGTGCAGGCCGCGTCAGCCATTGGCGTACGGCTGATGTGACGTCCCACTCGTACCAACGCCCCACATCTTCGAGCATTTGTCGCCCCAACACATCACCCCGATCGGCATCCCCAGCCGCACCCGGCTTCCCCCAAGGGAGCCCTGGCGCGGCCTCCAGCCAGGTAGCCCCATCCCTCCACGGCTGTGTTAACACGTGGGCGACTACCTCCATCGGTAACGGTTGACTACGGCTATCAACCCATAAGGAGAGCGTAGCCTGCAACACATCGGCTTCTGGCGGCACCTGGCCCAGATCAAATCGCAACAGCACGACCGACTGTGGCGAGATAGAGAGGACCGGATCTGCATCGTGAGGATGACCGGGATCGACGGCCGACACATAGGTGTCGTGCACGTTCATGCTCAACGGACGCGCAGCCTGAATGGACACTGTAAGAGCCGATGCCCCCTGTGCGAGGGCTCCGGCGGGCATCCTCAGACAAAGCAGAAGCACTATGATCCACGAAAGTTCGCCCACTCTAGAAAGCCACCTGGCGAGCATGATGTCGTTCCCCCACCAATGGTACCTACTTACGTCCCTCTGTGATGATCGCCCGTAGTAAGGCAAACTTGCGCGCCACAATCTGAGCCGAGGCTTGGTACAGGATGGCCGTCTCAGCGAGGGCGGCCATCTCCCGCTCCAGGTCCACATTATTGCCATCGGCCCGAAGCGTCGAATCGGCCCGCTCGCGAACGATTGGGCGCACATCCAAAGCCTGCCGAGGGCTAGTCGTGAAATGCGCCGGATGCGTGGCTTCGAGAGCGACCGGCTGTCGCTGCTGCGCCTCCAACGCTCGGCGCAACTCCGACTCGAAAACGACCTCGGAAGCCTTGAAGCCGGGAGTGTTCAAGTTCGCCAGGTTGTTACTGATCACCTGCTCACGCAAAGAAAGTCCCGTCAACGCCCTCTGCATCAGCTCTATCGTGGTATCCCCAAGAAAGAGCCCCATAGTTCACCTCATCCCCTTTCCACGAAACTCTCTGATCGTTCAGCAAATTCCACTTCCCGCCCATTCAGGACACAAGAGGCCGCGCCACCTCAGGCCTGCCACTCGTTCATCGCGGCCATTTGCAGTACTCGACGCACGTAAGTTCTGGTCTCTTCATAAGGCGGGATCCCGCCATAGCGATCCACGACCCCCGGACCAGCGTTGTAGGCTGCCAGGGCTAGAGATACCCGCCCATAGCGATCGAGCAACTGTCGCAGGTACGCGGTCCCACCCTCAATGTTCTGCACGGGGTCAAAGCTGTCCTCGACCCCTAAAGCCCTCGCCGTGGTATCCATAAGCTGCATCAACCCCTTTGCTCCAGCAACGGATACGGCTTTAGGGTCGAAGTTCGACTCAGCTCGGATGACAGCCCGAATCAGGTCAGCCGGAACCCCATATCGCCGGGCGGCAGCCTCGATCAAGGTATCGAAACGAGCCGGATTACCTCGCTCCGGGACATCCCGTCTCGCCCTCTCCGAGGCAAGTCGAGCTCGCTCCATCAACCGCTCGGCTATCCGCCGCAGAATGGCGGTCTGCACATGAGCGATAGCGAAATCCGCACTTACCTGATTAAACAGCTCTCCCATCGGGCTAAACCACCTTTCGCCTGTTATACTGCACGGTACTCAGCTCATCGAGTTGGGCCTGCTCAGCTCGAGCCTCCTCCCAGGCACGGCGCTGCTCTTCCTGCTCCTTCAAATGCTCGATTTTTTTCTTGTCCTTCAGCGCCTCGTGCAAGGTCACCCGGCATTGTTCAGTCCGCTGAGCCAGCTCTCTTACCGTGGCACCCTGTCGCTCTAGATCAGCCTCGAGTCGCGTGAGGTAGGACTCAGCGGCCGTCAGCTTAAGCGGGTCGATCCGGGCGGCGCGGTGCATATTCCGAACCATCTTCAAAGCCCGCGCCCGCTCCTTCCGCAAGGCATGCAGAGCGTGCTCCGCACGAACCTGGGCTTGAATGGCCTTCGCCAGTTCTAGCTCGCGCGCCTCTACTACCGACTCACGGTAAGAAAGGACCGGCTCAAGACGGAAGCGACTCCTTCCCATTTTCCTCTCCCAAGCGATGGCAGGTCACGAACGCCACGCAGCATTTCAACAAGCCCGCCGCGGGATTCGTAGATCACTGGCTACGCTCCTGCGCATCGACATCCGATGGGAACATCGAGAGCAACTGAGCGACCGACTGTTCCAGGGATGTTACCTCATCGGCCCCCTGGCGCAGGAAGCGCTGGATCGCTGGCAACATCGCTAAGGCATGATCGATCTGCGGATTACTGCCCGCCACGTAAGCGCCGATGTTCACCAGATCTCTCGCTCGTTCGTAAGTAGCCAACGTCTCCCGCAACCGACCAGCTGCTCGCTGATGTTCATGGGTCGTGATGCTGGGCATCAGACGGCTCACGCTTTGAAGGATATCTATAGCCGGATAGTGGTTCTCACTCGCCAGCGCCCGGCTCAATACAATATGCCCATCCAGGATGCTCCGGACTGCGTCGGCAATGGGCTCATTCATATCATCCGATTCCACCAGGACAGTGTAAAAGCCCGTGATCGTCCCTTTCTCTCCCGCGCCGGTGCGTTCCATCAATTTAGGCAACAAAGCGAACACCGACGGCGGATAGGCCTTCATCGCGGGCGGCTCACCGACGGCGAGCCCGACCTCCCGTTGAGCCATCGCGAAGCGAGTCACCGAGTCCATCATGAAGATCACATCCAATCCCTGATCCCGAAAGTACTCAGCGATAGCCGTCGCCGTCCAGGCCCCTTTGATACGAATCAGCGGAGGGTGGTCGGAAGTAGAGACGACAACAACGGAACGTTTCAAGCCTTCTGGTCCCAGGTTCGTCTCGATAAACTCCCGCACCTCGCGCCCGCGTTCCCCGATCAAAGCGATCACGTTAACGTCAGCAGCAGCATGTCGAGCGATCATACCCAGCAGCGTGCTCTTGCCCACACCGCTACCGGCGAAGATCCCAATGCGTTGTCCCTTACCACACGTCAACAGACCATCAATGGCCCGGATTCCTGTTGCCAAGGGCTCGGAGATCATCCGGCGCCGGAGTGGGTGTGGTGCTGTGCTGGCCAGGGGCGACCGGTGCTCCCCTACCAAAGTGCCCTTGCCATCCAGGGGACGCCCTAAGCCGTCGAGCACTCGCCCCAACAACCTAGGGCCAACAGGGATGGTGAAGGGGGTACCACTAGCGACGACCGGGCTGCCCGGCTGGATACCCCCCATCTCCCCCAATGGCATCAACAACGTTCGATCCGCCCGGAAGCCCACCACCTCGGCCGCCACCGGATTCTCGCCGCCAGCCGGGTAAACGTAGCACACCTCTCCCAACCGCGATGCCAGGCCCTCCGCCTCAATAGTCAACCCAATTACCTGAACCACTCGTCCCTGGCATCGCAACGGCGTCAGATCAGTCAGCAGATCGTGGTACTTGCGCAGATCAATCACCGGGTTCATCCGATAGCTCCTGCGCCAATGCCGTATCCTGAACCCCTAGAAGCCCTCTCCAAAGGCGCTCAAACTGCACTTCCAAGCGAGCATCTATAACCGCCACTCCACTTTCCAGGATGCACCCACCCGGGGTAATCCGTTCATCTGGCACCAGCTCCCATTCCACACCATCCAATTCATCGCGATCACCCCATCGCTCCATCAGGCGTTGAGCATCTCGCGGATTCAAGCGGATACGATATGGGCCGCGCCGCCCGAGTTGTCGGATCGCCTTCTGAACGACCTGAGCGATCACAGCTTCGCTCCGCTGTGCCTCGTCCCCGATGACCTTCCGCGCAACGGCCAGCGCCAAGGAAACGACTTCCTCCTCCAGGTCTTCTAGCATCTGCTGCCGGGCCCGAGCCGCCGCCTGCGCCACAGCTCGAACCTGTGCCACCTCCTGGTCCAGGGAATGCTGAGCCGCCTCCATTCCCTCGGCATACCCCTTTGCATATCCCTCCTCGTAGCCAGCTTGATACCCCTCTGTCCTTGCCTGCTCCGCTAACGCATCCGCCCGCTGATGAGCCTGTTGCAGCACTTTGTCCACCTCGGCCAACTTTGCGGCCCATTCGTCCGCCATGCGCTGCAACTGAGCCTGCTGATCGTCCTCTCCCATCCCCCGCCCAGCGGTGGAGGCCCCCTGAGACTCCCCTCCGGACGGCGGGAAGAACGGACGGAATCGCGGCGATCGGCGAGAGCTGCCCTGACCATCTAGCAAGGGCAACACGTTCGGTTGTTTGCCGAGACGTCGTAGATGATCACTAGACAAGGATCTCCTCCTGACCGCCACGGGCTACCACGATCTCCTCCGCTTCCTCCAATCGTCTCACGACATTGACAATCCGCTGTTGCGCCTCCTCGACATTATGCAACCGGACAGGCCCCATCGCCGACAGGTCCTCCATCAGCAACTGGGCCGCTCGCTTCGAGAGGTTACGGAAGATAAGCTGCCGGATCTCCTCGCTAGCCCCCTTAAGGGCCAACAACAAGTCCTTACGATCCACCTCCTGCAGCACCCGCTGCATCGACCGATCGTCCAACAAGCTTAAGTCCTCGAACACGAACATCTTCGACTGGACGAGTTCATACAGTTGGGGATCCCTCTCCGACAACGACCGCAGGATCTGCTTTTCGGTACTGCGATCCACTTGATTGAGCACCTTTACCAGATACTCGACACCGCCCGCTGAGGAGGAGGACTCGGCTTGCAGCAACACCCTCGCCAACTTCTTCCGGAGACCCTGATCCACCTGTCGTAGTACCTCCGGGGATGTACGATCCATCGCAGCGATTCTGGCGCAGATCTCTGTCTGAAGCTCCGCGTCGAAGTTGGAAAGGATCTTGGCCGCTTGCAAAGGATGAAGGTGAGACAGGACAAGCGCTATAGTCTGAGGATGTTCATCTTTAAAAGAGCCCGCTATCTGAGCTGGGTCAGCATCGGCCAAGAAGCTAAAGAGCCCATTTCGCGCCTCCATACTGACCCGTTCAATGAACTCTTCCGCCTTCTGACGCCCCATGGCACGTTCCAGGAGAGCCTTAACATACCCCAAACCACCTTCCTGAGGCACTTGAGCCGCCTGGATCCGCTTATAGGCCTCTTCCAACACCTTACTTCTGACCTCGGGCTTGACCCCGCGAGTGTTCAAAATCGCCATACTGACCCGCTCGATATCCTCCTCTCTCAAACGCTTTATGATAGATGAGGATAGATCGGTCCCCAGGCTAATCAACAGGATCGCCGCCTTCGTCAACCCATTCAAGCGCAATCCTGCCCCCCTTGTCTGCATCTCTACTCCTCCCTCAGCCATCTTTCGATGATATCAGCCACGATATCCGGATCCTCACGAGCAAGAGCCGCTATATGTTGCAGATACCGAACTTCCTCCGCCTGAGGCCGGGACAACGCGGAGATCTCCAATTCATCCTCGATCTCCTCCCCCACCCGGGCAGCTACGGCGGGCCGCTCGACACCTGCTCCCAACGCCGAGGTGCTTCCCCCAGGGGGTAACTGTCCTCTCACCGTCTCCGCTGTCAACGACTGTTGGGCGACAGGCACCACGGCCATCCGGGGATAGAGCCTGCGATAAGCCAGATCATAGAAGAGCCCACGCACAAACAGCAGCAACAACACCAACCCGACAATCGAAGCCAGCGCTTTCACGCCGGTTATAATCAGAGCATAACGTTGGGCACTCTGTAGGGCCTTCTCCTGTTGTGCATAAGAGCTTCGATCGAAGTCCGCCGTTGTGACCACAATGGTATCCCCACGCGCCGGATCCAGGCCAACGGCAGCCGAGACCAACTGCTTGATATTCTGCTGCTGATCTGTGGGTATGCTCTTATCCAGCAGCACCGCTACGGAAAGACGTTTCACACTCCCCGGGGCCTTAACCAGGTTCTGGACTGTTTTCGATACCTCATAGTTATAGATGGCCTCTCGCCGGACGTACCCTCCTTCCTTTGTGGTATCCGTAATGACGCTCGGGTAGAACGGCACCTGAGATGAGTTGCTGTCCATCCCTGGGATTCCACCTGCAGCAGCATCCGGCCGTCCCTGGTACTCCTCAACAACTTGCGAGCTTCTCAGCACGCCTCCTCCCGGGCCGCCCTGGGTGTAGGTCTCGCTGCTCGTCTCCAATCGGTCCCAGTCCATGGTCGCGCTAACCTGCACAGCCGCTTTGCCCGGCCCCAGGGTCTTGTCCAACAAGTTCTGCAGTCGATTCTGTGTCTCCGCCTCATACTTGCGCTGTAGCTCGATATAGGTAGCGCTCACCTGTTCCGAGCTAAGCCCTCGAGAGTCGTCCTCGCCACTCCAAAGCACATTCCCTTCCGCATCCACGATAGCAATACGAGATGGTGTGAGGTCCTCGACGCTGCTGGCCACCAGATGAGTGATCGCCTCGATCTGACCGCGGTCAAGGTGACGCCCGGGCTTCAAATAGACAAGCACCGAAGCGCTCGGTTTCTTCTCCTCATCCAGAAAGAGGCTCGGTTCGGGAATAGCGAGATGCACTCGGGCTGCCTGTACCGGGTCCAAACTTCCGATAGTGCGGGCCAGCTCCCCCTCCAGGGCACGCTGATAATTCACCCTTTGCATGAAATCGGTCATCCCCAGATTGCCAAGCTGTCCACTGTCGAAGATCTCGAAACCGACTGTGCCCTCCTTGGGCAACCCTTGCCGAGCAAGCGCCAACCGGACCTCATATACCTGCCGGGCAGGGACCCGGATCGTGCTGCCGCCGTCATCCAGCTGGTAAGGAGTGTTATTCTTCTTCAATGCCTCCACGACCGCGGCCGCATCCTGTTCACTGAGACCGCTATAGGCGACCGCATACTCGGGTGCCTGGGCCATAGCCGTCAGGTAGAGCAACAAAGCCAGGCTGCCAATCCCCAGCCCGATGGCAGCGATTTGTTGCCACTGGGCCAGGCTTTGCCACCAGTTCTGGATCTGCTGTCGTACCGCTTCCACCCCAGGCATCCTCGGCTACTCCTGTCAGACCTGCATACGCATGATCTCTTGATACGCCTCAATCAGTTTGTTACGCACTTGGATCGCAATCTGGAACCCCAGATCTGCCTTCTGGAGGGCAATCATCACGTCATGCACGTCTACCGGTTCGCCAGCGACCAGACTAACGGCAGCGTTATCAGCCTCCTGCTGCAGTTGGTTGAGCTGTTCGAGCGCGTCGCGCGCCAAATCGGCAAAAGAAGCCCCTCCCACAGAGGTTTCGCCAGAGCGATTTGCTCGATCAACCCCGCCCCCTAGCGTGAGCTGAGGGTTTATCCCTACCTGCGTAACCGGGTTAATCGCCATCAGCCCACCTCCTACCGACCTATGTCCAGCGCCTTCATCGCCATGCTCTTCGCCGTCTGAGCAGTAATCACGTTCACTTCGTAAGCTCGCTTTGCCGCCATCATGTCGATAAGCTCAGACACAACATCCACGTTAGGGTAGGTTACGTAGCCGTCTGGATCGGCATCCGGATGGTCCGGGTCGTAAACTCGAGGGCCCGGCCGCGGATCCTCCACAATCGCCGTCACTCGCACGCCAAGCTGCACAGGAGCCTCACCAACCACTTCCTTGGCCAACCCCGGTGCTTTGAAGTGCCGAGAAGAGGGCTGAATCGGCCGGAAAACCACCGCCTTCCTGCGGTATGGCCCTCCCTCGGCCGTTCGCGTCGTTTGCTGATTAGCGATGTTATCGGCAATCACGTCCATCCGTAGCCGCTCAGCCGTAAGAGCTGAGGCGCTAATCCGCAACGCCGTAAAAACACTCACCGTCTTTTCCCCCCTTCCTTCTTAGAGATCCAATCATCCAATCCGACGCTTCATCTATAGCGCCTAGGCGGTCGCGCGCAGGACATCCACCAACGGATTCACCGTCCCATCCGCGCGGAATAACGCCTGACGTTCCCAAGCCGGGTCATGTCCACCACCCAGCTCGTTGGCGATGATCCAGTAAGTATAGGCGAGGTAGTAAGGCTCTCGCTGAGCCATGTGCTGGTACGCGTCAGCCAGGATGCGCACCTGCTCTTGGACACTGAGATGAGGGCCCGGGTAGACCCCCGCTTCCGTGCTTATCTGGGGCAAACTTCGTCCCAGCTCTTCCCGCAGGATGGCATCGTACTGGCGAACCCGGAGGTAGTCCGGGCCGTAATTATGCACGCTGAGCCAGGCACGATTCAACACATCCGCGGCCCCCCGAGCTTTGATCTGCCTTAGCGCCTCGCGTAGGAAAGTCAGATCATCCACATCCCCCTGAGGGCTGAGCGCCCCGAACCCGGGGAACCCTCCGTTGGCGGCCACAATCCGAGCGGCAGGTAACCAGAGATCAAGGTAGCGGTTCACATCGGGAGCGGCCCCGCCGTTCTCCACGCGCAAGTTCGGCTCGTTGTAAAGCTGGAAGTAATACACGCCGAGGCTACGGTAATGGCGCACCAATGCGCCGAGGTCACCCTGAATCGGCGACCCTCCATCCGTATAGATCCTCATGACGGGCATGATGCCCGCCTCCACGAGGCGCTTGACCAGGTAATCGTTGTCTCCAATCTGCGTGCCACGGTTCAGGAACGTGACCCACCGAATCCCCATCCGGCGAGCCTCGGCCACGAAACGATCCACGACCTCCGGACTGGAGTGGGTTGTGGGGATCCAGTGGATACCACGACCATTGTTATCTGCTGGTTGGGGGTACTCGGCCAAATCGAGTGGGCGACCAAGACCAGTTGGGGAAACAAGGCCGGTGACACCCGTGGCGCTTACCTGGGCCAGCGACGCCCCCGAGCGAGACGGAGACACCGTTGCCGATTCACTTTGCACCCGGGATATTTGGGCCCGAGCGAGAGACGACAAGCCTAGTAGAAACGAAGGAAGTGCCGCCCGGGTTCCCGCCACAAGGTAACGTAGGCTCTGCCATCGGTTCAGGTGACCCGATGACCGTTGGGCAACAGTTCTAGAAGATGCATCCGCGCTGGCCCGATGAAGAGCCTCGGCAAAGGACGCCCCATCCGGCTGAGCGCCCTCGGCAACCCGGACCGGGATGCCAGTAGCCGATACGTGAGATGTTTGAGCAACAGATGGAGTGATAAAGGAACCCATAACACCCTCGCGAGATCACGCCGGCAGAGTTCGCGGCTAACTCGGCCTCACTATAGCGCGAGGATGTAACGACATGAGTAAAAGGAGAATAAGGGATTTGTAAATTTCCCGAAAAGAAACCCTAACCCGGCGAGAAATTCGAGGCACGCGCGTTCCTAGGCGACACGATGACAATCGAGGTTGAACGGGGGTTAGCCCGATCCGTAGCCCTAACGCCAACCCCCGCCCGGGCACGAGGGTTCATTCGCGCGAGAGCAGAGGAATCCCAACGAAGAAGCAGATGCCATGAGCGGCTTGCACGCCGATAAGGATGAAAATAGGCGGCGGCGCAGCACAGCCAAGGCGATAACACTTCTTGGAATGATTATATTTGCTTTTTCATCTGCGTAGATCGGCTCCTTCTGCGTCATCAGCGTTCATCCATTCTATTTACGGAACAGCTCCATCGCACCGACAAGCCGGTTACACTAGAACCGACGAACACAGTGCTGAGCTCGCCAACGTGCGTTTCTTAATCATGCAGGCCGTGGACAGACGGCCAGACCGTACCGATCGGATGGCGGGGAGGTAAATCGTATGGTCAGGACGACGGTCCGATTAGTTACCACGGGCCGCTCCGACCAACACTCGTTGCAAGGCCAAAACCGCAGGATGGTGCGGATCCTTGGCCTGAATACGTCGCAGCGCCATCTCGGCGCCTTCCATATCCCCCAGTTCCAGGCTTAACGTCCCGAAAGCGGCCAGCACGTCCACGTGTCCAGGATGTAAACGCACTGCATCCTTGACTACAGCCGTCGCCAGGGCGTAATCCCCCTTGGCCCGGTATAGCTCGATCAAGTTCAATAGAGCCTCTACGTCATTAGGATCCGCCTCCCGGGCTCGACGGAAGGCGGCCTCGGCCCCCTCCAAGTCATTAACCCGATAGAGGGCCACGCCAAGCTGATTGTGAAGCGCTGCCGCCTGTGGCGCCAGCTCCGCCGCCCGGCGCAGAGCAGGGACCGCTTCTTTAACCCGGCCCAAGGCGACAAGTGTGGACCCGAGAGCAGTATGCGCCGCGGCCAGATCAGGATATTGCTCAGCCACCCGGGCGAACTCGCTCACCGCAGTTTCCAGATCGCCCCGCTCCAAAGCCGCCCGACCCGCCGCCAAGAGATCGTGGACAAACTCGTGCGCGTCCTTCCTCACGAACCGGCGGATCGGTCTACCCTGCAACTTTTGGAGACGCTGCTGAACCACAGCGGCAGCATGATCCCAGGTAAAGTGGGCCCGAATATGGGCCCGGGCGGCTCGTCC
>JAGHDS010000261.1 GCA_021159845.1 Anaerolineae bacterium | reverse complement strand
TGGCCTGCAAGCCATTAGGATATACAAACGGGCGAACAAGCTGCCACACGAGGTATCGACTGAGATCCGTGCCTGCCTTGGCGTACACGAGTATGTCGATCTGGTCCTGCGGGGCGGCCTCGGCTAACTCCGCCGCCAATTTGCTGTGGATCTTGCGCGCAGCCACATCGCTGGCCGTTTCCACCTGCGTGATGCCGCTAAAGTGAGCCGCCGATGAAGGGGCCGCGTGGGCGGGGATCACGTACAGAGGTAACGATAGGGCGATGATGAGCAATAGCGCCAGAGTCTTGGGGATACCGCTTTTCATATCGTTTGGTCTCCTTTCTCTACAAGTTGGACGAACCGCTGTGGCCAACTCTTCCCTTGCGTAGACGCATAATTCCTCTCATGTATACCCCTTCAACTCACCTCCTCTCCAGGATATTGGGTGTATGGTTTGATGACTGTTGACAGGTGTCCTCGCGTATGGGCCTTGAAGGAGCTCGGTAAGAGGAAAAAAACAAGCCGGATGCACTGCCACGCAAGATTGGATGATCTTGCCCAAGCCAACGGATTAGTGAAGAGATGTACCGTAAATACCGAGAAGCCAGGAGCTATTGCTATCAGGGAGATGAAGCCGTTCTACTTCGGTCGCTCCTCGCGAGCATCATACCACACGTCAGGATTATAGCCGCCTCAGTGCTGCTTGTCAAAGCGGAGTGGCACCCGGCACCTGCCACTCGGAAGCTGCCTCACCGCATATGACCTCCACGAAAAGAGAAGGTGCGACGCGTCCCGGACGGCACATCGCACCTTTCCCATGAGCAGCGGAACAGCCTTGTATCTAAGTGTTCACTTTCTCACTCATATGGCCGAGAGATGGGCAGGCAGCTACTCCCTACCGCAGGATCACTGGCAGGTAGAGGCTATAGCCCCCGGCGGGTCGGATCTCGGCTGCTTCCACGTCTCCCAACACGGCGCTACCCCGATACATGACGTCTGTGGGACGCCAGTCGGAGAAGCTGAAGCGCACCCAGGTGGATTCCGCCGCCAGTACTTTGAAGCGCAGCCGGGCGACGAGGAACTGACCACTGGCCGGCGAGTCGCCCAAATTGCTGGCCAGGAAGTCCACCCAGCCACGAGCCGGATCCACGCTGTTCAGGAGCACTGTCGAGAGCGTCGTGCCGGACTCGACCTCCGTTGCCGGCGCGCCCGCCGCGTCCACCGCCTCCAACACGGCCGGATCGAAGTCCAGATGCAGCGCCACGGCGTCCACCGGCTGTGTCCCGGCCGCGGCCATCACGTCGATGGTGGCGACGTTGCCGATGAAGGCATCCGTGCTCGACGGGACCATGCGCAGGGACACCGCGCCCGTCAGCTCCGGCCCGGTGGGCACGAGCAGGCGGGTTTCCTCTCCGGCTGCCGTGACGCCCACCAGGATATCACCACGACGGCCCAGATTGGCCTGCAGCAGCGCCAGGTCCGCCTGATCGACCGCTCCGTCCTCGTTGAGGTCAGCGCGCGGGTCGAAGCCCGGCTGACCCTGCGGTTTGCCATAGGCCGCCGCCAGCACGGAGACGTCCCGCACGTCCACCCGGTTGTCGTTGTAGGCGTCGCCCTCCAGCAAGGTCTCCGTGTCCACGGTGTTGGCGCCCGCGCTCAGGGCCGTGGGCAGCAGATTACGCAGCGTGTGCAGCCCCTTCAGGCGCACCCGGTAATCTCCCGGGGCCGCCACGCCCGGCATGGCGAAAGCTCCGACTTGATTGCTGGCCGTTCCATACAGGTAGGCCGGGCCCTGTTCGCCAGGTCGACTCAGGCTCAGCAGCAGCGGCACCCGCCACGAGGGATCGGGCGGCGTGGGACGACCCTGCATCGTCGCCTGGCCTGCCAGGCGGGCACCCGGGCGGACGACGATCCGCCCCCCGTTCAGGCCATCCAGCACAGAGCCACCGCCGGAGGTCACATCGCTCTGGCGAGGCGCAGTCACGCTCCACGTCAACAGGACGTTGTTGGTCGTCGTGATGGCCTGGAAGCGGGCAATGGCGACGGTGAAGCGGCCGGTGATCGCGTCGCCCTGGGCGGCGAAGTTGATCCGGCCCAGCGCGTTGATCGCCCGGTTGAGCGTGACGTTAGACAGCGCTGTGCCGGGGATGACGCGCGTGGCGGGGTTCCCCTCCTCGTCTACGACGCGAAGGACGTTCGGGTCGAAGTCCAGATAGGCGTTCACCCCATCCACTGGCTGATCACCGGCCAGGATCTCCATCTCCACCCGGAACGTCTCCCCGGCGCGCACATGCCCAACGGCCGGTGAGAGCTTGAGCGTGACCAGATCACTGCGTGGGGCCAGCACCAGGGCGTAATCGGCCAGCGTCACGACCTCCCCGCCCAGATAGGCGTCGGCACGGGAGGGTTCCAGGGCCGGGGCGAAGTTCAGGCCAGCGAAATTGGCGATCTCAGTGTAGTTGCGGGCGTAGCCCTGGGGTCCCCACCCGCTGGCGGTGCGCATGATGCCGTAGACGTCGTGGGAGACGTAGGCAGCGTCGTTGTGCACGAGGTACGGCGGGTCTGGCGTATGACCATGGGACCCCGATGGTGCCACGTGCCCGGACCATCCGGCCTCGGCATAGTTGCGGAACGGGTCGCTGAAGGCGATCCGATCACTGTCGCAGCTCACGCCAGCCGCGGCGACGTAGTGCCCACCCAGTCGCCGCCAGCCGTCGGGTTGCAGCTCCCAGAAGCCGAGCAACAACAGCACCTGCCGATTCTGCTTCACTTCCTCCC
>JAGHDS010000337.1 GCA_021159845.1 Anaerolineae bacterium | reverse complement strand
GGGGTGCACCGTTATCGTCTTCGGTTTCAGGGAAGCGACGGGACTGTGGAGGCGGAGGGGGCATTTCGCTGTGCGCCCTCGTCGTTGCGCGGACCGGTACGGATGGATCCAGAGCATCCTTATCACTTCCTGCGGGAAGATGGCAGCAGGCCGTTCGTGCTCTCCACGACGGCGTGGCTTCTAGCCGTGGCGAGCAATGCTCTCGAGTTCATCGACCAGGCGGCGGAACGCGGATTCACCTGTCTGCGTTTCGCCCTGGAGGCCGACTACTATTTCCACGCGGTGGGTAAGGACGTGTGGCCTTGGGCCGGGTCGCGGGCCGTGCCGGATTTCACGCGTTTCAACGTGCGCTTGTGGCAGCGCATTGAGACGATCGCTCAACACGCGGCGCTGCGTGGCATGTTGCTGGAGCCGGTGATTTTCGGCCGAATGCGTCGAGATCCACCCGCTCCCATTCCAGATCCCGAGATGGAGCGCTATTGGGATTATCTGTTGGCACGCCTGGCCGCGTTTCCCAATATCATCACCTGGGAGTTATTCAACGAGCACGAGGCGGATCAGCCTTACCAGGCGTACATGGCTCACTATCTGCGCGCCCATGATCCGTATAAGCACTTGATTTGTACTTCTTTTGGCACGACGGAGGATGCGGCCTGGCCCGAAGCGGAGTGGGTGGATATCGCCATCAATCATTCCTGTACGTCGAGTGATCCTGAAAGGCATGGACTCGACGCGTATTACCGCCGGGTAGCACTGAACATCCACCGATACGGGAAGCCTGCCTGGTGTGATGAGAGCGGTCGTGAGCGCCGACATGGAAACGACGATCCCGTGCACCGTCGTAAGCAGGCTTGGGTGTGGTATGTTACCGGTGATTACTGGAATTACCATAGCTGGGTGGGATGTGAGGGGATCGAGACTCTGGGCATGGGGCCAGGGGAAGAGTATTGTCAGCATATCCGGCCGTTCTGGGAGCGTCACACGAGGTGGTGGATGATGCAACTGGACCCGACTGGCGTATTGGCACAGCCGCCAGTGGATTTCACTTACGTGTTGCGCTCGGGTGAGGAGGCTGTGATCTATCTTGTCAACGAGCGCACGGGTGCCGGGTCACCCAGCGGCAGATTGGTTATCGCCATGCCCGCGGGCCGATACGCCATCGGTTGTTATCATCCGGCCGATGGCCGATATCGCGTCCTGGGCGAGGCGGCGGTCTTGTCCGCCGACGATTTGGTGGTGGAGACGCCGGCCTTTGTGGATGATCTGGTGATACACGTGCAACGCTTGGGGAGCGATGTCCTGGCGGGCTTATAGAGGGGATTTGGCCCTCGATCATGCTTAGGGTATACTGGCCGATGCATTGGATATTGCACTGTGATGCGTATGGCAGCACAGGTGGGAGTGTACTGAGCCTATGGCCCGATCGCTAGAGCGGAGGCGTTGGGCACCCGTCCGGATCCCAGGATGGCCATTGAGAGGGGGACGGCGTGTGCTCCTCCGCGCGCGAGCGTGGGGTGTATTGTTGAGCGTGCTTGCCCTCGCATGGTTCGGTATATGGGCCTATCGTGCGACGGGCGTGCCTGTGACGATCGATGTGGACGGGCAACGTTTTGTGGTTCATACGCACCGGGCCACGGTGGCGGATGTGTTGGCAGGCGCGGGAGTGCACCTTTACCCCGAGGACACCGTTTATCCCGCTCCTCATGTTCACGTGAGGGCGGACCAGGAAATCGTGGTGCGGCGCGCTCGCTTGGCCCAGGTCGAGGCGGACGGCCGCACATGGCAGGTGCGCACTCAGGCACGCACGCTTCGCAAATTGCTCGACGATGCGGGCGTTCATGTCTCTCCGTACGACGAGGTGCGATTGAATGGGACGCTGACCACGGATCTGGAGGCCCCATTGCCCGTCGCTTCTCGTGCGCAGACGACGGGGAAGGCCCATAGATGGCTGAGGAGACAGCGACAGGATACGGATCCACTCGTCATAGCGATCCGCCGGGCTGTACCAATATGGGTCCACGACGGTGGGGCGACGTATGTCATCCATAGCACCGCTTCCACCGTGGGCGAGGCGTTGCACCGTGAGGGGGTGACGTTGTATTTGGGGGACCTGGTGCGGCCCGCTCTGGGCACTCCGCTGACCGCGGGACTGCATGTGTACATCGCTCGTTCCATCCCCTTCTCCGTGCGCGTGGATGGCCGGGAGATCCACACCCGTACCCGGCAGCAGACCGTCGCCGACGCTCTGGCCGATTTGGGAATCGTGGTGGCTGGTGCTGACATCGTCGATCCGCCTTTATCCGCGAGGATCAAGCCCAATTTGACCGTGTCCATCACCCGGGTCCGTGAGACGATCGAAGTCGAGCAGGATTCCATCCCCTACGCGACGATTTGGGTGCCGGACGATAACTTGGAGATCGATCGACGACGGGTGGATCAGGCTGGGCAGGAAGGCTTGACGAAACGCCGGTATCGGGTGGTTTACCATGACGGCCGGATCGTGAGCCGGACATTGGAGGATAAGTGGGTTGCCCAGGAGCCGATCACCCGGGTCGTCGCTTATGGTCGTAAGATCGTGTTGCACACGTTGAAAACGCCGCAGGGGACGATCACATATTGGCGCAAGATCAGGATGCTGGCGACCTCTTACTCTCCCTCGACAGCGGGGGTCGAGCCGGACGATCCCTACTTTGGTTATACCCGGCTGGGTTGGAGGATGCGCAAGGGGGTCGTAGCTGTGGACCCCACTGTGATCAAATTGGGCAGTCGCGTCTACGTGCCCGGGTATGGCATCGGCGACGCGGCCGACACGGGCGGGTTGATCAGAGGCCGTCGTATTGACCTGGGGTTCGACGATTACAACTTGGAGCTGTGGTATCGTTGGGTGGATGTGTACTTGCTGGCTCCCCCTCCGCCGCGTTACCAGATTCGGTGGGTTCTCCCCGACTGGCCGCGAGAGCGTCGGCGGTGAGCTGAGATGGCTGCAAGACGTATTGAGGCCCGGACTCCTCGCAGGTCCGGGCCTTTTGGCGCTCGGTGGCTCTGTGAGTGGATGCGAGCGCCGATTTGTTTGCCAGATTATCGAGCTGGAGCTTATTTCGTTGAAGCCCTTGACACCGATAGGGCTTTGTGCTATGTTGAGCCGAGCTAGGGTGGTAGGGCTTTCAGGATGTGGAGCCCTGGCGGACCGCGCTAGGAGAAGCTGGTAGCGGTGCGTTTGGCTGGTGTGTGATCCTGTAATCTCAGTTAAGGAGATGTCTGTGCCCACGTATCGTGAACGTGTTGCTGAAGACATCTATATGTTTACGAGTGAGCTGTATGCGCAAGTGACCGCGGGTGTGATCGCGACGCGGGAGGGAAGCATTGTCGTTGACACCCTGCCATTTCCGCAGGAGTCGCGAGAACTGCGAGATTTCGCTGAGCGGATTAGCCCTGGTGGCGTTCGCTATGTGCTCTTGACGCATTCTCATGCCGACCATGCGAACGGGCTCTACCTCTTCCCTCGAGCAGAAGCCATCTGTCACAAGCGATGCCGTGAGCTGTTGTTGAGATATGGGCAACGTGCTCTCGATGAGGCGAAGAAACAGACGCCGGAGCTGGCGGAAGTCCGATTGCGGATACCCAGGGTGACGTTTGATGAAACGCTAACTGTCCGGCTGGGCGATAAAACGGTTACCGCCATGTACGCGCCAGGGCATAGTCCTGATGTTGCTATGGTGTATGTGAAAGAGCTTAAGGTGCTCTTCGCCAGTGACACGGTGATGCCCGTTCCTTATATCGTGGGAGGCGATCCCGGTGTGTTGATCGAATCCCTGCGTAAAGTGCGGAGCCTCCCGTTAGAGAGCATCGTGCAAGGACATGGAGAGGTGCTGTTGCGCGGGGAGATTAAGGAAGTCGTCGATAGCAGTATAGCTTATCTGGAAACGATTCAGAGGCTGGCGCGTGAGTATGTGGAGAGCGGCCAGCCGCGACGGGAGATCGCTCGCATTGATATTGAGTCGTGCGGCAAGTCTCGGATCCCGCTTGGCGGTTTAGTGCAATCCTTGCATCGAGCCAATCTGCTCTATTTGTATGACCGGTATCGGTCGCAACGTGAACGCCAGCCCGAGAGTGTGCCTGCATGATGGAGAGGAATTGTCTGTTAGCCGAGGCTACTGTATTGTGGAAGTGTGCGGGGGGTGCAGAAGCAGTGTGACACAGGATGGAGAACCGTTGAGTCACAAGTCTTCGGGGAAAGCTGCAGGGGCTGAGGATGCCATTGCTGTATCGAAGAGACGGTTGGTCCTCGTTTTTGACGGTGGTAGTCGTGGAAATCCTGGGCCGGCGTACGGGAGCTACGCGTTCCTCTGGCCCGGCCGGGCGCCGGAGGTGTATCGGTTGCGCTTTGGCCGGCTGACTAATAATGAAGCGGAATATGATACGCTGATAGCCGCTTTGGAGGCATTGCTCGCCCGTCTGGAGCGGGCCGGCGTGGACTCACAGCATGTGATATTGGAGATTCGCGGGGATAGCAAGCTTGTCATTAACCAGCTGAATGGCGTCTGGAAGGTGCGGAATGAGCGTATGCGGTGTCGGTGGCAGCGCATACGCGAGCTTTTGCAACGGTTTGGGCGGGTTGTGTTGTCTCATCGGCCGCGGGAGTATTCGGTCGCCGTGCTAGGGCATTGAGATAGCGAGAGGGGAAGCGTCTGTGGCACTTCTCCTCTCGCGTTTTGTATTTTCACTTAGACTGCTCAATGGTGAGCAATATCTGAGTGCGCTGCTCGTCGCCAACCCATGTGATCGTCAATCCGAGCTGAACGTTACCCCTCTGGTAGCTCTCGAGGATCAAATCCTTTGATTGGGTTACGGTTTCTTGTTTCGTCCAACCGGCCTGGGAGAGCGCCTGGTCATAGAAAGTGGCTACTTCATTGACTCGTTGTGGTGCATTGATGATGGCCATCTCCGGCGTGGATACCATCACGGCCGCGCCATTCGGTCGGGGAAGCCCGCTCTTCTCGAAGCCGGGCAAGGAGATGGTCCCTCCTGCCTCCGAGGGGATCTGAATCGCCCCGGCGCCCGAAGGTGTTGGTTGCGTGGATGAGGACTTGCCTTCGGATTCGGATGATGGCTGGGAGGCTGTCGTTGGTGGCTGGATTTTGATCTTGGCGCCGACGTCGTAAACCTCATAGGTCATCGTGCTTTCGATGCGCTTTGGCTGCGCGCTGTCGGGGTTCTGAATCATCGTATCCTTGACAATGAACTTGACCAGGTATCCACCCTTTTCCGCGATCCAGAAGTCAGCCTGGAAATCCTGGATCTTGACATTGGATGCTGTGGCCAGACCCTTCTCCCCGTCTGGCAGGAGGAGGTTTGAGTTCGGGAGTTGCTCCTTCGTAACGATGTAGTGCTTCGTCTTAACCCCGTTGATGACTTCCTCGGATTTCACGAGCTTGGGATTTTCCACGCTGTTGAGGAAGTCCTCTGGCGTGATGATGTTGGCGAGGCCGGGCACAGCTTCCTGATTAGCGCCGAGGGAAATCCATGCCTCGTTGTCGAACCGCAGCCATTGTGTCTGGCCGATGACGATTCGCTCCATGAGGTGTTGTTCTGGCTCCTTAGAGGAGCGCATCTTCATGGTCGCGTGATAAGCGTGATCCTTGACGACGTGCTCTTCCAGCCATTCCATGTTTCCTGTGATCGTCTTCCCTGCTTCCACCTCGGCCCAGTCCGCCACAAGTCGCGATCGGTACGTGTTCAGCTCTTGCAAGGCCTTCAGAGACTGGGATACCTCGATGGACTCGGTCGGCTTGCTTTCAGGCGTCGGCGCTGTCGTGGGCGTGACGGGTGTCTCCTCGGGCGTTGGCGTTGGCGCGGCTTTCTCTTTCATTGTGGCTGATGTTGGCGTCGGGGCTGCCTTAGCCTCGGAAACCGCCGATGTCGGCGTCGGGATCGGCGTTGGTGTCTCCTTCTTCTTGCCTTTACATCCCACCACAATCAGTCCAACCAGGATGATGATCAGCAGCTTGTAGATAACCTTCTTCATGGGGAATTCCTCCTTAAACATGTGTGACGCTTGCTAGGCGCTTCTGAGAATAGACCTGAGGCGACGAGGAGCGCGTGCTCCTCGCGAGCAGTTACCTGGGCAAGTAGAATGCAGAGGGGAGAAATCGAGTTGATAATCAACGTGTGGACTCTACATGCTCGAACCAGCTCTAGCCGGAACCTATCATAGATGACAGTTCGGCTTTTGTCAAAAGAGATGGACCACGTAACCGTTCCGTAAATAGAATGGATGAACGCTGATGACGCAGAAGAAGCCGATCTACGCAGATGAAAGTGTCGTCGCCTTGGCTGTGCTGCACCGCCGCCTATTTTCATTCCTATCGGCGTGCAAGCCGCTCATGGCATCTGCTTTGAGTATGCAAGGCGATTACTTCCCGCCGCTGGGTGGGCCAGTCCAACTGCTGGCGCCATCGCCAATGCTGTTCTTGCGGTAAATCATCTCTGTCATTCGCCGGTAGTGTTCCATTTCAATACGGTAAAGTTTAAGATCGTAGAACGGTTGAATAAACAAATCATAAATCCAATCGCCAAGAGCACCTCGATGATATGTGATATTAAAAGTGCCAGAAGCCTCAGAACCGACCCCGATGACATAAGCAGGCGTTACACTCATGTCACTTGAAAATTTGGTTTTCACAAAGCCTAATCTTGGTGTGATAGATGATTCTCCTGATGTTAAATTCAACTCACTCGATAAGCTGGCTCCACCACCTAAATTTAATCCTCCATGTGTTTGAACAGAAATACTTCCATTCGGAATACTGGCTATTACCCCCCTCGGTAGAGACTCTGACCCCTGGAAGGCCACCTCCAAAGCCCACATTCCAAAGAATTTCGCTTTCTTCGGTTATCGGATTGTAATATATAGTTTTTTGAATTGACATACCTAACCCCAGAAAAGCAGCAACCCGTCTAGACCGGTATAAATACATTAATCCGCTTGGATCAGTTAAGATCACTGGATTGTTTAAAACATATATGAATCTGTTCGTTTCCTGCGAAATTTGATATAGCTCAGGGCATTTATCCCTGCTCACAAACCGCCCCACCGTCGGATCACAATACCGCGCCCGCAGGTGCACTAGCCCGATCTCACCATCCATCTGCTCCCCGGTGAAGGTGAAGGGGTTGCCGGCGCTGTCGGTCTGACGGCGCATGGCGCCGAAGGCGTCGTAATCATAAGTAGCTGCCACCAGACCCGCATCATCCGTCAGAGCACGGACGCTGCCCAGCGCATCAGCATGATACCAGCGGCGGCTGCCGTCCGGTCGCACCTGGGCGATGAGGTGCAGGCCGTAGATGTACAACGTGTCCTGTCCACCCACCGTCTCCACCAACACCACGGGGAGCGGAGTGGCCATGTCCTGGACGTACGCGGTTGTCGTGCCATTGGCCGTCTTCCCCACCCGCACGCCATCGCCGGTGTACGTGAAGTCCACTGTGGTCGTGCCGCTGACCACCCGCGTCAAGCGATCCAACGGATCGAAAGTATAGGTGGCCGTGGCAGCACCGTAAGTCCGGCTGCTCAGATTGCCGTTGGCATCCCAGGTGAAGGTGTCGGCGCCTGCCGTCAGCAGCCGATCCGCCGCATCATAGGCGTAGGCCACGCCACCCGAGACGGTGCTGGTCATCGCCGTGCGATTGCCCATAGGGTCGTAGGCATAAGTCACCACCTCACCATCGGGGTAGGTGACCCCCGTCAAACGATACAGCACATCGTAGCTGTAAGCCGTGGTGCCGACGGTGCTGACCTCACTCAGCCGGTTCCCTACGGCGTCATAGGTGTAACTGAAACTGGCGAACGTCCCACCCCCGTTGCTGTGGGTGATAGCCGCCAACCGCCCGGCGGTATCGTAGCTATACGCTGTATGCGTGCCGTTAGGATAGGCAAGGTTCGTGACCTGACCGGCGGCATCATAGGTGTACGTGACCACATTCCCGGCCCAGTCGGTGACGCTAATCATCCGATCCGCCGCGTCATAGGCATAGGTCACCTGCTGGCCGCCCGGATAAGTGATGCCGATACGGTTGCCCACGGCGTCGTAGCTGTAGCTCACGGTGAGGCCATCGGGATAGGTAACGCCCGTCAACCGATTCAGCGCGTCGTAGGCGAACGTCGTGGTGCCGGTGGCGTCGGTTATCGATGTGCGGTTGCCCACCGCGTCGTAGGCGTAGGTGATGTTGAGGCCCGGCGCGCTGACCCCCACCAGCCGGTCCAGCGCGTCGTAGGTGTAGGTGATCACCGTGCCATCGGGTTTCGTCTTGCCTGTGCGGTTACCCACCGCGTCGTAGGTGTACGTCGTCGTATTCCCCAGTGGGTCCGTAATGGATACCAGACGGTTCAGGGCGTCGTACGTATAGGTCGTGGTGTGACCATTGGCGTCGGTCATGCTCGTGCGATTGCCGTTGGCGTCATACGTGTAGCTCACCGTGCCGCCTGCAGCGTCGGTGACGGCGATGAGCTGGTTGCGGGCGTCGTACGTGTAGGCGGTCGTATTGCCGTTGGCATCGATCATCCCCGTCCGGTTACCATTGGCATCGTAGGAATAGGTGGTCGTGTTCCCCAACGGATCCGTGACCGAGGTACGGCGGTTGAGGGCGTCGTAGGTGTAGGTCGTCGTGCGGCCCAGCGGATCGGTGACCGCCGTCTGGTTGTCCACCGCGTCGTAGGTGTAAGTGGTGGTATTCCCCAGGGTGTCAGAGATGACGACCAGTCGATCCTTCGCGTCGTAGGCGTACTGCGTGGTGCGGCCCAACGCATCCGTCATGGCAATGCGGTTGCCCACCGGATCGTAGGTGTAGGTGGTGGTGTTCCCCAGAGGGTCGGTGACGGATAGGAGCCGGTTGGCCGCGTCGTAGGCATATTGCGTACTCCGTCCGAGCGGATCCATTTCGCTCAACTTGCGGCCCACGTTGTCATAGGTAAATGTCGTGACGTTGCCCAGCGCATCGGTGATGGTAACCTGATTGCCCCAGGTGTCGTAAGCGTACTGCGTCGTGTTGCCACGGGCGTCAGTTGTACTGATAAGCTGGCCGTAGACATCGTAGGCCCAGGTGGTCACGTTGCCCAGGGCATCCGTGCGGCGGATAAGGTTGGAGTGGGCGTCGTATTCGTAGGTTGTGGTGTGGCCCAGCGGATCGGTCTCGCTGAGCAGGTTGTTGCGGCTGTCGTAGGTGAAGGTACGGATGAAGCCCAGCGTGTCGGTGATGACCAGCACGTTGCCCCGGTCGTCGTAGGCCAGGGTGGTCGTGTAACCCCGCCTATCCACGATCTGCGTGCGGTTGTTGTCGGCGTCGTAGGCGTAGATGGCGGTGTGATTCAGCGGATCCGTCTCGCGGATGAGGCGCCACTCGCCGTCGTACTCATAGACGGTGGTGTACCCCCGCGGGTCGGTGACCCGCGTCTTGTGCGCGGGCTCGTCGTAGGCGAAGGTCCACTTGTTCCCCAGCGCGTCATATTGCTCCACCACCCGACCTTTGGCATCGTAGACGTTGCGCACGAAGGTGTGACCATTGGCATCCGTGATGGTGAGCAGGCGGTGGTTGGCGTCGTACGTCATGGTGGTGGTGTAGCCCATGACGTCGGTGACGGTGGTGAGTTCGCCGGTGATGTTGTAAGTAAATTGAATATTGCGTGATGCGTAATCCGTAATGCGAGAGATGAGCGTTGAGCTCACCGGCGAAGCGTACTCAAAGGTCAGCGTGCGGCCGGCAGGGCCGGTGATGG
>JAGHDS010000017.1 GCA_021159845.1 Anaerolineae bacterium | reverse complement strand
CCTGGCCGTTCTCGATGATCGTCGTCCGTTGGATATTGGGTTTCCACTTACGATTCGTTCGGCGTTTGGAGTGACTGACGTTGTGTCCAAACTGCAAACTCTTACCACAGCGCGCACACTTAGCCATCCGGCCTCACCTCTTTCCACAGCTACGCGTTGAGCGTGCATGATATCACGTGACATACAACGCCGAGGCGTATGCCTCGGCTGAAGCGGGCAATATCTTACCATAGGTAAAAGTAAAGGGCAAACTGTTTCCCTGCTGACGGATAGGATGGAACCATCCGTGGCGGGGTGGAGGGTGGAAAGATCTGGCCCCGAGCGTTGGTGGGCGCTGGGGCAGGGATGGCGATGGAAGCGTTGAGGCGGAGCAGTGCTCAGCGATGGGCGAAGTGAGGGTGTGAATGTCGAAGGAGACGAATCTGGGTGAGATCGATATATCTCCGCAGGCGATCGCGGCAATTGTCAGCGAGGCTGTGCTGGAGAGCTATGGTGTCGTTGGCATGGCCGGAGCGCGTTTCTGGGATAGACTCGTGGGGTGGCTGAGGCGTGACCGTCCCCAGCGTGGTGTGGAGGTAAGCGTCTCCGACGCGGGGCTCATCGTCGAGCTATATGTGATTGTGGAGTACGGGACGCGCATCTCAGAGGTTGCCTATGGGGTTATGAATCGTGTGAAGTTTAGCCTGGAACGCGCTCTGGGTGTGCCGGTCGCGGAGGTGAATGTTCACGTACAGGAGTTACGGGTGAGTAACGGCGAGCAGTGAGTACGCTTTTACAGGATGAGCGAGGAAGGTTGAGTGGTGAGAGGCGAATGGTAGAATCTTCGTTCTCAGAGCAGTTTAGCGCTTCGATTAACTTGGCGGTCAAGTACCCGGCTGGGGTTCCCGTCGAAGCCCTGGATGGCGAGGATGCACGGGCGATGTTATATGCCGGGCTTGCGAATTTAGAGCGACATCGGGATGCCATTAATGCTTTGAACGTGTTCCCCGTGCCGGATGGTGATACCGGCACCAATATGTTGTTGACGATGCAGGCCGCCTGCCGTGAGATCGTGGATTTATCCCACCCATCTCTGGGAGATCTGTTGCAGCGCGCCGCTCATGGCGCGTTGATGGGGGCGCGCGGGAATTCTGGCGTGATCCTATCTCAGATATTGCGCGGCATGGCGCGTGCCTTAGACGGCAAGGACCGATGTGCGGCTGAGGACCTGGTGCAGGCCCTTAGTGAGGGCACGGAGACGGCTTACAAAGGGGTGTCGAAGCCGGTGGAGGGCACGATCCTCACCGTCGTCCGTAGGGCGAGTGAGGCGGCCAGCAAAGCCGCCTCGATGGATCGGGATCTGCGTTTCATCTTCGATCGTTTGGTTCACGAGGCCGCGGGGGCTGTGCAGGAGACGCCCAGCCTGTTGCCCGTGTTGGCCCAAGCGGGCGTGGTTGACTCCGGAGGCCAGGGCCTGTATGTCATCTTGGAGGGGATGCTCCGCTGTTTGCAAGGGGAGCAAGTATCGGCCGCCGTGCCGGGAAAGCGAGGGCAGGCCGATCTGTCCGAGATGGCTGAGGAGTGGGGATACGATATCCAGTACCTGATTTTGACGAATGGTGTGGACGTGGATACCGTCCGCCGGCGCCTGGTCGAGATGGGAGGAAAGAGCGTCATCGTGGTAGGCGGCGATGGCGCGATCAAGGTGCATGTGCATAGCGATGACCCTGGGCCGATGCTTTCCTTCGGCGCGTCGTTAGGACACCTGGATGACATCGTTGTTGAGAACATGACATTGCAGACGCTGCGGCACCGTGGCGGCCAGGCATTGCCGCAGGTCCAGCCGGGGGGGATGTCATCCCAGCCGGAGCCCCCGAGTGGCCGCGTGGGGGTCGTTGCTGTGGTGCCTGGCGATGGTCTACGTCGCGTTTTTGAGAGCCTGGGGGCGCACCGGATTGTCACGGGAGGGCAGACGATGAACCCCAGCACGCGGGAGCTGTTGGACGCCATCGAGACCCTGCCTTATGAGGAGATCATCGTGTTGCCGAACAATGGCAATGTCATCATGGCCGCGCAGCAGGCCCGAGTGCTCAGCTCCAAGCGCGTGGAGGTCATTCCCAGCCGTACGATCCCCCAGGGGATTAGCGCACTATTGGCGCTGAATCCACAAGAGAGCTTGGAGGAAAATGAGCAGAATATGGAGGCTGCCTTGCAAGATATTGAGACCGGCGAGGTTACTATAGCCGTGCGGGCGGCCAAATTTGACGGCATCAAGGTAGAGGCTGGGGATGTCATCGGGCTGCACAATGGCATTCTCTGCGTCCGCGGCCAGTCAACTGACGACGTGGTCATGCAATTGCTCGAGCGGATGCATGCCCGGGATGCCGAGGTCATCACAATTTACTATGGAAAGCCCGTGCCTCCTGATGAGGCCCAGATCGTCGCCGAGATGGTTCAGACATGGTATCCCGACCAGGAAGTCGAGCTTGTCGACGGCGGGCAGCCGCATTACCATTATATTCTTTCTGTTGAGTAGCGTTTGTGCCGAGGAAGTATTGTATCAGGAGAGGACTTCCATCGTGGACATCTTAGACTGGCGTCATGTTTGACCGCTCACTAGCATGGAGAGGAAAAATTGTCACGCATCAAGGTTATCACAGATAGCAACGCACACCTGAGTCAGAAAACGGTGAGAGATCTGGAGATCACCATCGTTCCTATCTCCATCCGGCTGGGTAACCACACGTATCAGGAAGGGGTGAACCTGACAGCCGTGCAGTTCTTCCGTCGATTGGAGCGATCGGACACATTGCCGGTCGCCGTTGCCCCTTCCGTGCAGACGTTCGTGAATGTGTATCATCAGGCGTGTCGGTCCACCGACCAGGTGCTTTCCATTCACATGTCGAGCAAGATGGGCGATGTGTACGCCAATGCTAAAACGGCGTCGCAGGCGTTGCTCGGCCGTTGTCGCATCCAGGTAATGGATTCGTTGTCTACCTCGGTCGGGTTAGGGATCCTGGTGGAGGCGGCCGCCAGGGCAGCCCAGCAGGGAGAATCCCTTGAGGCGATCGTGCGGCTGATTCGGGGCATGATCCCCCATATTTATGTCTTCTTCTTCGTGGAGGAATTGGAGTACCTGGAACGGGCTCATCGAATCGGCCCATCACAGGCGATCCTGGGGACGATGTTGGGAATCAAGCCGCTCTTGATGATCGAGGATGGCGAGGTTATCCCCCTGGAGAAGGTGCGCACGCGGGCCCAGGCGGTGGACAAGCTTTTCGAGTTCATCACCGAGTTCACCCATATTGAGCAGATGGCCATCCTTCAGCACGGCTTCAGCGAGGAGACAGCCACCTTGTTGGAGCAGTTGGAGATGGCGTATCCGGATCGGGAGTTCCCGGTGTACACTTATGGGCCGTCACTGGCGACCCACCTGGGGCCCAGTGCGATGGGGGCGATCGTTTATGAGGGAATGTGACCTGTGAAGCGGTGTTGTCCAGGGGGTGGGGGAGAGGGCTTGAGAAGGAGGTCGGGCGTGTTGATTCGGCCTGCGCGTTCCAGGTGTTTTAGGTGGGAATGATGGGTAATGCGTTTGAGCGTTTGCAAAAGGTTCTGGCCCTGGAGAGGCGCCAGGGGTTTCGTAATAAGGCTGTGATCGGAGGGCTGGATAAGTTCGCTGCCCGCTGGGAGACGGATGTGATGGCGGAGGCACAGTCACCCGAGCAGCGGGAAGAGGTCCGGGCGATTGTGGCTCTGCTCACGGGGTATCCGACTTTGAGCGATCCTGCCGCGCGTGAGCGGGTCGTGGATGATATTTTAGCTCGTGCTCGCCGCGTGGTGGCCAGCTTGAGCGGTCATGCGGAGAGCGCCCCGGCGCCTGGCCGGCCTGCAAGGCCGTCGGCGCCTGTATCCGCCGCGCCCAAGCCGACGCGACGGACACAGCCCAGAGTACCGACGGGACCTATGGAGGGATTGGATGCCCCTGTAACCCGGCTGCCCGGCGTTGGGCCGCGCCACGCGCAGCGGCTGGCCAGGCTGGGAGTTGAGACAATAAGAGATCTCCTGTGGCACTTCCCGAGGAGGTACGAGGATTATAGCACGCTGAAGACCATCGATCAGCTTACCTTGGGGGAGGAATGCACGATCATAGGCAATATCTGGGATGTGCAGAGCAGGCGTTCCCGCAGCGGCCGGGAGATCGTGCAGGCGATCATTGGGGATAGCACAGGCACGATTCAGGCGACGTGGTTCAATCCTTATATGCTGCGTCAGCTCAAGCCGGGGCGTACCATCGTCCTGAGCGGTAAGATCGATGCGTATCTGGGGCGGCTCGTGTTGACGAACCCGGAATGGGAGCCACTGGACCGGCAGTTCATCCACACCGGTCGGTTGGTGCCGATTTACCCGCTAACTCAGGGGATGAGCGCTCGGTGGTTGCGGCGTCTGATCAAGCAGACGGTGGACGCGTGGGCTCCTCGCTTGGAGGACTATCTGCCAGAGCCGATCCGGCAGCGCCAGCGACTTCTCTCATTGGGGCAGGCTTTGGCCCAGATTCACTTCCCGGATAATCAGGATATGCTGGCTCAGGCACGGCGTCGCCTGAGTTTTGATGAATTCTTCTTCATCCAAATCGGCATGTTGCGTCAGCGGTACCAGTGGCGACAGCAGCCCAGCCGCCCTCTGCCGGCCGATGAAGGAATGCTAAAGCGTTTCCTCTCGACGTTGCCATTCCAGCTTACTGCTGCACAGCGCCGTGTATTGCGAGAGATTACCTCCGATATGGCGCGGCAGCACCCGATGAGCCGTCTGTTGCAGGGTGACGTGGGGTCCGGCAAGACGGTTGTCGCCGCGGCGGCGATGTGGGTGGCCGTCTGTCATCATGTGCAGGCGGTGTTGATGGCGCCAACGGGGATACTGGCCGAGCAGCACTATCGCAGCCTTTCCCGGCTCTTCGAGCGCCTGGAACGCCCGGATGGAGGGCCGGTACAGGTGGCTTTGCTGACGGGTAGCCTCCCGGCTGGTGAGAAGCGGGCGATACATGAGGCGATTGCCAGCGGCGAGGTGGACATCGTCGTGGGAACGCACGCGCTCATTCAGGAGGGAGTAAGCTTTGCCAATCTGGGCCTGGCCGTCATCGATGAGCAGCATCGGTTTGGTGTGGCTCAGCGCGCCAGCCTGCGGCTCAAGGGGTACAACCCGCATGTGTTGGTCATGAGCGCTACGCCCATCCCGCGCACGCTGGCGCTGACGCTATACGGTGATCTGGATATCTCGGTGTTGGACGAGCTGCCACCCGGCCGACAGAAGATACGTACGCGCTGGCTGCGTCCCTCCGAGCGTGAGCGCGCCTATGCGTTCATCAGGCATCAGGTCGAGGAGGGACGGCAGGCGTTCATCATCTGCCCGCTGATCGAGGAATCGGAGGCCAGCGATGCCAAGGCGGCTGTTGAGGAGCATCGGCGCCTGCAGGAGGAGATCTTCCCCGATTTGCGTCTGGGGCTTCTGCATGGCCGCATGAAAGGGGAGGAGAAAGAGGCGGTCATGCAGGCCTTCAGCCGGGGGGAGCTGGATATCCTGGTGGCGACCTCCGTGGTTGAGGTGGGGATAGATGTCCCTAACGCCACTGTCATCCTCATTGAAGGGGCCGAGCGGTTTGGGCTGGCTCAGCTTCACCAGTTCCGTGGGCGCGTCGGGCGTGGGGAACACCCATCGTACTGCATTTTGTTATCCGATGTGGACTCCGGCGATAGTGTGGAGCGGCTGAAGGCGATGGAGGAGACCCAGGATGGGTTCGTCCTGGCGCAGAAGGACCTGGAGCTGCGCGGGCCCGGGGATTTCTTCGGTACACGGCAGTCGGGCTTGCCGCCGTTGCGCCTGGCCCAGCTCGGCGATGTGCGTACGCTGGAGGCCGCCCGGTCGGAGGCACAGAAGGTATTCGAGGTGGACCCGACGCTTTCGCGACCCGAACACAGGCGGCTGCGTGAGCAAGTGGCTCGATTCTGGCACGGTCATGGGGATCTAAGTTAGTTGGGGGGAAAAGGGGGGATATGCCGACGGCTATGTACCCCGGGACTTTTGACCCGGTTCACTATGGTCATATCGACATTGCTACCCGGGCATCGCATATGTTCGATCGATTGATCATCGCCATTTACGATAGCCCGGCCAATAAGCGGGTGCTGTTTCCCATTCAGGAACGTGTGGCGTTAATGCGGGAGGCAGTCCAGCATCTACCCAATGTTGAGGTTATGTCGTATAATGGGTTAACCGTACACTTTGCCCGCCAAATGGGGGCGCGCGTCATTGTGCGTGGGTTGCGCACGCTGGCCGACTTCGAGTTCGAATTCCAGGTCGCGATGACGAATCAGAGGCTGGCCCCCGAAATTGACATGGTAACGCTGATCACGCGCTCGGAATATGCTTATTTGAGCGCCTCCATCCTCAAGGAGGTTGCTGGCCTGGGAGGGGACGTCACGGAGATGACGCCACAGCATGTACAAGAGGCGTTGCGGCGTCGTTTCCGGGAGCTGGGCGGAGCGCCTGGCCGCCAGGTTCCCAAGGCACGGCTGCGGGATCAGCGGAGGCCTGGCTCAGAGTGAGAAAGGCAAGCCGTCTACTTCCAGGGGGAGGTGATTGCCATCGAAATCCTACAGCTTGTCGATCAATTGGAGGCCGTCCTCAACCGGGGTTGGCGCGTTCCCTTTACGTCGAGCCTGTTGGTCGATGAGGAAGAGTGTCTGCGCTTGATCGATCAGATGCGAATGTCCGTGCCGGACGAGATCCGGCAGGCGCAACGCATTCTCCAGCAGCGGGACTATATCCTCATTCAGGCTGAGGAGCAGGCCAGACAGATCGTCAGTAACGCGCGGCGGGAGGAAGTGGACGTAGACGTGGCCCCTGGGCAGGATGTGATCGTAGCTGCCCAACAACGGGCCGCATCCATCATCGCCGAGGCTCGGGCCCGCAGTGAGGAGATGCAACGCGAGGCGGATGAGTACGCTTTGCATGTGCTTAGCGAGCTCTCCCGTCAACTCGAGGCCGCTCTGGCTCAGGTTCGCAACGGTATTCAGGCGCTTGCTGAGCAATCCGCCTCGAGCGCATCTGCCGAGGCTACCGAGGATGATGAGGAGATGGCGGACGACGAGCTATGAGCCCCGGAAGCTACGAAGGTGCCTGCGTGGTGGTGACGAAGTCCCTGCTTCCGGCTCTTGACCTTTGCTGGCCTCTCCCGGGGCCGGCTGGGTGGGGGTTGTGCGACATGTGAGTGGATGGCTCTACTTTGTTGTGAGGAGTGTCGCCCGGGACAGCGGGCTCGCGAGGAGTGCCGCGAGCTGTGACCGACGTGATTCGCCGTCATACGTGAGAGGATGCCTACCCACTCACTGAATGAAGCGGGCTTCGTAGGTATCCTGGCCGATTTATGCCAGCGTATTGGGTGGCTCTGGCCGCTGTTCGCACTAGGGCTTTTCAAAAGTCCAACAGAGGGCTTCTCTATCCGCATCAAGCCAACGACAACCAGGCAATCAACCTCACGTGCCCCGTACTCGACGGCCCTTATCCCAGGGCTTAACGGCGGACGATAGTGGAAATGCTAGGATATTGAAAAGCCCTATGTTCGCACGTGAGTTCTTGACACTGCCTACCCTCTGCCCTATAATGCCACGGTGCATGCGCGAGATATGCACAGGGGTGATATATGCGCTACAATGTGGCTCAGCTCCTGAAGGAGGCCTCGGGAGCAACTCGATATTACCAATTAGATGTGGATATCGGCGGTCTGGATCCCCTGTTGGTGCCTGTGGAGCACTTGATGGGGGAGATCGCGATGCTCCGGACGGGCACTGGCGTCTTGGTGACGGGGCATCTGGTGACCCGGGTGGAGCTCGTGTGTAGCCGCTGTTTGACGCCCTTTGAGGCACCGCTGGCAATCGATGTGGAGGAGGAGTTCCGGCCGACGGTGGACGTGATCACAGGGCGCCATCTGGTTATGGAGGAAGAGGACGAGGCGCTCTGGATTGACGATCATCACGTATTGGATCTGACGGAAGTGGTACGCCAGGATCTGTTGTTGGCGTTGCCGTTACATCCGTTATGCAAAGAAGATTGCGCTGGCTTGTGTCCCGTATGCGGACATAACCTTAACGAAGGCCCTTGCGGTTGCACCACGGGTGACGTGGATCTCCGTTGGGCGGCTTTGTTAGACTTGAAACTAAAGTAAGATCACGAACACCGCGAGCGTTCGGCCCGCGGTGATATATCGTTAGAAGGGGGAAAGAGGAAAGTGCCACCACTGCCGAAGAGAAAAGTTTCGCCTGGACGACGCGATCGTCGTAGGGCACATCATGCATTGAAGCCATTGAACTTGGTGGAATGTCCGCAATGTCACAGGATGAAGTTGCCTCATCGTGTGTGCCCTCATTGTGGCTATTATAAGGGGCGGGAAGTCGTCACGATCGAAGAGGACTGAGCGTTTAGAAGAGTAAGGGGAGCCTGGATGTCTCGGTTTGCTTTCGTGTTTCCCGGTCAGGGATCCCAGGCGGTTGGGATGGCTCGGGCTTTAGTGGAGGCGTTCCCCGCCGCCCGGGAGGCTATGGCGGAGGCGGATGAGGTTCTGCGTTTTCCCCTAACCCGGCTTTGTTTTGAGGGCCCTGCCGAGGTATTGACGGATACCGTTAACGCCCAACCGGCGATTTTAGCCGTCAGCGTCGCGACGCTGCGTGCCATTCGCTCGGCTTTTCCCCACCTGGAGAAGCCTGCCGTGGTCGCTGGACACAGCCTTGGCGAGTATTCCGCCCTGGTGGCGGCCGGGGCGCTCTCGTACGCTGATGCGCTCCAACTTGTGCGCGAGCGCGGACGGCTGATGAAGGAGGCGGGGCAGCGACGGCCGGGTGGTATGGCGGCGATCATCAAGCTGGGAGAGGGGCAGCTGGCCCGGATTTGCGAGAGGGCCAAGCGGGAGACCAGCGGCATCGTGCAGATCGCCAATCTGAATTCGCCCGGGCAGATCGTGATCTCCGGTGAGCTACACGCGTTGGAGCGCGCGATGGAGCTGGCACAGGAGATGGGAGCTAAGCGCGTGATCCGCTTGGCCGTCAGCATCGCCTCCCATTCCGCGTTGATGTCGCCTGCCGCTGAGGCGATGCAGCGCGTCGTGCGTGCCATCGAGATGCGACCGGCGGTGCCGGAGCTGATCGCGAACGTCACAGCCGCCCCGATTTCCGCTGTGGAGGCTGTGAGGGATGAGCTGGTTAATCAGCTCACATCCCCGGTGCGCTGGACGGCCTCTGTTCAGCGTATGATCGGTGAAGGGATCGACACCTTCATCGAAATAGGGCCTGGGAATGTGCTCTCCGGTCTGATTCGGCGCATCGACCGGGGGGTGCGTACACTCAGCGTCAACGATCCAGATGGGCTTGAGGCTCTAGATGCCGTGGTACAGGGGTGAGGGGATGCGTCTAGCGGAGAAGGTGGCTGTTGTTACGGGGAGCTCTCGCGGGATCGGCGCCGCGATTGCCCGCCGATTGGCGGCTGAAGGCGCTAAAGTTGTGTTGAACTGTCATGCCAGCGCGGATGCTGCTGAGGCTGTTGCTGAGGAGATTCGCCAGGCCGATGGGGAGGCAATGGTCGTCGTGGCTGATGTTAGCCGCTTCGATGAGGCGCAGCGCCTGATCCGGGAGGCCCTGGACGCTTACGGTCGGGTTGACATCTTGGTGAATAACGCGGGTACAACCAGGGATGCCCTCTTGCTGATGATGAAGGAGGACACCTGGGATCTCGTCATGGAGACGAATCTGAAGAGTGTGTTTAACTGCTGTAAGGCGGTCGCTCGTCGCATGGTTCGCCAGCGGAGTGGTCGCATTATCAATATCACCTCGGTGGTGGGGTTGATCGGGCAGGCTGGACAAACGAATTATGCGGCCTCTAAGGCGGGCATCATTGGCTTCACTAAGAGCTTGGCTCGTGAGCTCGGCTCGCGTAATATCACGGTGAATTGCGTCGCGCCAGGGTACATCCCGACCGCGTTGACCGAGGTGTTGCCTGACGAGTTGAAGCAGGGTATCCTGCAACGGACGCCATTGGGACGCATGGGGCAGCCCGAGGAGGTCGCGGCGGCCGTGGCGTTTCTGGCGTCCGATGACGCCGCGTTCATCACCGGACACGTGTTGAACGTGGATGGTGGGTTGGCTATGTGTTGATCGACGGCAGACGGTTTAGTCGTCGGTGAACTGTACGTCTTGACAGATAAGGCTTTATGCAAGGGAGCAGGCCTTCCGTGGAGGAAAAACTAGGTAAAGTTGTCATCGCTCCTGCTGTCCTCACGGCACTAGTGCGTTTGACGGCGTTATCCCAACCTGGGGTACGTCGCATGGCTCCTTTCCCGCCGCGGTTGAAGCGTTGGCTTGACAAGGATCGCACGTGTGAGGGAGTTCGCATCACTGTTGAAGACGATAGTGTGGCGGTCGATTTATACGTTGTAGCCGACGCGAGCGTCAACATACGTGATCTGGCAGAAACGCTTCAGCGCGAGATTACCCGTGCCATTCATGACATGGTGGGGATGTCCGTCCACCAGGTGAATGTGCACATTGACAGCGTGGAATTTACTCCATTGGGACAATTACCCTCTCATTTCGGCGAAGAGTCTCATCACGATCATCCACGTGAATAGGGGAGCAGGGGCGTGAAGGTTAGGCGACGGGCACGCGTGGCTGTGCTCCAGGCGCTTTTCGAGATCGATCTGGCAGGGCATGATCCTGAGTCAGTGATTACGAAGCGACTGGCTCACGTCCATCTACCGCCTGCCGCCGAGGCGTTTGCCCGACGTCTGCTTCGTGGGGTGTTGACGCATCAGGCAGCTCTGGACCGGGTGATCGCTCGGTATGCCCCGGAGTGGCCTGTCGAGCAAATGGCAGCCATTGATCGTAACATCTTACGTATTGCCCTATATGAGCTGGCCGCGGAGGAAGATATTCCTGTCCGAGTGGCCATTAACGAGGCTGTGGAGTTGGCGAAGATGTTCGGGAGTGATGCCAGCCCGCGTTTTGTGAATGGTGTGTTGGGATCGGCGGTGGCGCATGAACGGGCGTCGATTCTTCCCCATCTTGGGGATCATAAGGAATCGCCGGCGGTGAAGTAGTGACCGCTCGCTGGCTGAGAATGGGTGGAAACGGATATGAATATCTTTGGCGTAGGCCCCTGGGAGTTGGTCCTCGTTGCGTTATTCGCGTTGATCTTCATCGGACCGGAGAAATTGCCTGACGTCATGCGGCAGATTGGCCGCGTGGTCGGTGAATTGCGCCGCATGTCCTCCGAATTCACCACTGAGTTTCAGGAGGAGCTGGCACCATTTCAGGAACTGCGCGATGAGTTGACATTGGCTCCGAAAGAGACCGCAACTGAACAAGGTGACAAAGGCGAGGTGGAGGCAAAGGCGCAAGAGCCGGAGGAAAAGGCTCAAGAGCCTGTTGTGCCTGAGGGGAGCGCCCCTGAGGGCGATCAGGAACTAAGCGAATCGCCGGAGGCGGAGCCTGCCACGCCGGTCGCGGCGGCCGCTGCAACCGATGGGGTGGCAGAAAAGGGGGCCGACGAATCCGCTGAGGAGCAGGATAGCGTGATCGAGGCTAAGTCCGAGTCTTCCGCCGGAGAGGAAGTGCAGGTTAGCCCTGATGAGACGCAAGAGGAGGCCTCCGAGGAAGGTCAGGCAGGCGAGACCGCGGAGGCCGAGGAGTCGGGGCCAGGCGCGGAAGTTGGGCCTGACGAAGCGGAGGTAACTGGAGCCGAGGGCGAATCGGCGGTTGCTGAGGAGCCGCGGGCGGACGAGCCCCCGTCTGAGGGCGAGTCCGACGTCGCGGAGGAACAACAGGTGGATGTGCCTTCAGCCGAGGGCGAGCCGGATAGCGCAGGTAGTCCTGCGGAGGCCGAGGCTGTTGAGGCGGAAGGAGGCGTCCCTGCTGCTCCAGAAGCTTCGGATGTGGCCGTGGGCGAGCCGCTTGCGGAGGGGGTAAGTGCTGCCGATGGGGCTGAGCCATCCGTCGGTGACGGAGGAGACCAGGAATCGTTACCAGCCGAGGTGCCACCTGCCGGGACGGCGGGTAGTGCCGCATCATCAGACGTGGCGGAGTAGTCGATGTCCGAAAACGACGAACTCCAGATGACAATCGTTGAACACTTGATGGAGCTGCGCGACCGGATCATCAAGGCCGGCCTCGCGTTGGTGGGCGGCATGGTGATCGGCGTTTTCTTCGCTCGTCGATTCCTGGAGGTCCTGTTGTCGCCACTCGGGCAGCAGGGTACCGTGCAATCGCTGAAACCGGCTGAGAACATCATGGTCTTTTTCAAAGTGGCCCTGGTATTGGGAGCTGTCATCGCCATGCCGGTGATCTTCTATGAGTTTATGGCCTTCATTGCTCCAGGTCTCACGAAGGAAGAGAAGAAATCTCTGTTGCGCATCGTCCCGGCCGCCACGTTCCTTTTCGCATTGGGGGTTGGCTTTGGCGCCTTTGTCATGTTGCCCTTTACGTTGGGGTACCTCCAGACGTTTTTGAGCGATCTCATCAAACCCAATTATTCGATTGATTATTACATCGCGTTCGTCACGAACTTTACCTTAGCGATCGGTGGTGCATTCGAGACCCCTTTGGTGATCGCTTTCCTGGCCCGGTTGGGGTTCGTAAGCCCCGAGGGATTGCGTAAGGGGCGTCGTTACGCTATTGTCGTCATCGCTATCTTGGCGGCTGTGATCACCCCCACGCCGGATCCGTTCAACATGATGTTGGTGATGGCTCCTCTGCTGGTGCTATATGAGGTTGGCATCATCCTGGCGCGCCTCAGCTATCGTCCTCGCCCAAGCTTCACCGAGACGTCATCGGAGAACGCGGGGGATGGGATCGAAGACGAGGCATGATAAATAAGTTAGGGAAGGGCAGGTGAGCGGTTGAGGCCGTGGCGTCGCATTGTGGATCTGACCCATCCGATTTCCCCTGAGATTCCCATCTGGCCGGGCGACCCTCGCCCGGCCTTTGCCACTCTGGCGACTGTTGCCGAGCAGGGCTATAATCTGCGTCGAGTCACCATAGGAGAGCATACAGGCACGCATATAGGCGTCGCGGCTCATCTGCGCGTGGATGGCTTGACTCTGGATCGGCTAGGCGCGGATGAGTTGGTGCTGCCTGCTGTCGTCCTGGATGTCCGGCGGCAAGTGGAGAACGACCCGGACTTCGCCCTATCCATCGCGGAGGTGCAGGCGTGGGAGGCTGCCCACGGCCTGGTCCCACGGCGGTGTGTTGTGCTCATGGCGACCGGGTGGGACGCCCGATGGCCGGATGAGGTGGCATACCTGAACGCGGATGAGTGCGGCGTGATGCACTTCCCCGGCTTTGCCGCGGACACGGTGAGTTGGCTGGTCGAACAGCGCCAGGTGGCCGGCTTGGGAATCGACACCCCAGGGATTGATCCTGGAAGGGATGCCGCTCTGCAAAGCAACCATCGGCTGCTACGTGGCCGGCGGTTTCACCTGGAGAACTTAACCCGGCTGTGCGACCTCCCTCCTACCAGGGTGTGGCTGTTCATCGGCGCGTTGCCGTTGGTGGGTGGCTCGGGTAGTCCGGCTCGCGTGCTGGCATTGGTATGAGAGTATGTGTCGGTTTGAGGCGGGCGTGGTGAAAAATACAACCATGAGAGGCTTTCAATGACGGGAGTGATAGATCGTTCCATGAATGTGTTGATCATGGGGGCTGCGGGGCGTGACTTTCACAATTTTAACGTCTATTTCCGGGATGATGAACGTTATCGTGTGGTGGCGTTCACCGCGGCCCAGATCCCCAATATCGAGGGGCGACGCTACCCGCCGGAGCTGACGGGCGGCCGTTACCCGGAGGGAATACCCATCTATCCTGAATCACAGCTAGAGGACCTGATCCGGGATTTGCACGTGGATCGGGTCGTTTTCGCTTATAGCGATGTCTCTCATGAGTATGTGATGCATCGGGCCTCACGGGTCCTGGCCGCGGGAGCAGATTTCCTGCTCATGGGGCCGGAGGCGACGATGCTGCGTTCTGAGAAGCCGGTGATCGCGGTGTGTGCGGCGCGCCCGGGGAGCGGAAAGTCGCAAACAACCCGGCACGTCTGCGATATCCTGCGCTCGCGGGGGAAGCGGGTGATAGCCGTGCGCCATCCCATGCCGTATGGGGACCTGGCCGCTCAGGTTTGGCAGCGGTTTGCTACCTATGAGGATCTGGATCGGCATCGGTGTACTATCGAGGAGCGAGAGGAATATGAGCCTCTCCTCGATCGAGGGATCGTAGTCTATGCGGGCGTGGACTATGCCCAGGTATTGCAGCAGGCAGAGCGGGAAGCGGATGTGATCGTGTGGGATGGAGGGAACAACGATCTCCCCTTCTATCGGCCTGATCTGCATATCGTCGTCGTGGATCCGCATCGCGCCGGGCACGAACTGACCTATCACCCCGGCGAGGCGAATGTGCGGATGGCGGACGTGGTGGTCATCAACAAAGTGGACACGGCCGACCTGGATGCCATGATACGTGTATACCAGAATGTCCGGAGCGTCAACTCAAATGCCCAGATTGTGGAGGCCGCTTCACCCATCTTCCTGGATGACCCGGCCGTGATTCAGGGGAAGCGGGTCCTGGTCGTTGAGGATGGGCCCACATTGACGCATGGTGAGATGCCCTATGGTGCCGGGGTGATCGCAGCGCGCCGTTTCGGCGCGGCTGAGATCGTCGACCCGCGGCCGTATGCGGTGGGTTCCATCCTTGAAACGTACGAGAAGTACCCAAGCACAGGCCCGGTCCTGCCTGCTATGGGCTACAGCCAGCAGCAGATCGCCGAGCTGGAGGTTACCATCAACAGCGTCCCTTGCGATCTGGTCATCGCAGCCACGCCGGTGGATCTGCGCCGAATCATGCGCACGCGACATCCCGTGCAACGCGTGCGCTACGAGTTGCAGGAGATTGGGCGACCGACGTTGGAGCAAATCATAGGGGAGTGGTTGGAGCAACTGGATGAGGTCTAACGGCTGGGTGGGGATGTCATGACGCACACGGGGGTGTGTGTCAGGCGGAAAAGGTTGGGGGTATGGTCGCGGTAAGGAGTGATTATCTATGGTAGAAGACCGTCCGGCTGACCTGGACGAGCGGTATGCGGAGTTAAAGCACATCATCGGAGGAATGGGCCGAGTGATTGTGGCGTTCTCGGCCGGCGTAGATAGCTCTGTTGTCCTGAAGGTAGCTCATGATCTCCTCGGGGATGCCGTGCTGGCCGTGACGGCTGTCTCCCCTAGTCTTCCGGATTCGGAGTTGCAAGAAGCGGTCGAGCTGGCCCGGATGCTCGGCGTCAGGCATCGGGTGCTGGAGACGCACGAGCTGGATAACCCGGATTATGTAGCCAACCGGCCCGATCGTTGCTATGTGTGTAAGAAGGAACGGTATGAAGGGCTGCTCGACTTGGCGAAGCGAGAGGGCTACCAGTATATTCTGGATGGCTCCAATCTGGATGATGCGGGGGACTACAGGCCGGGTGAGCGGGCTGCTCGTGAGTACGGGGTGCGCAGCCCGCTGAAGGAAGCCGGGTTCACGAAAGCGCACTCGCGAGCGTTGGCCCGCGAATTGGGACTGCCTAATTGGGATAAGCCATCGATGGCGTGCCTTAGCTCTCGCGTGCCGTATGGGACTCCGATAACTCGCCAAATCCTGCGACAGATCGGGCGGGCGGAGAGCTATCTGCGAGGGCTGGGCTTCCGGCAGTTGCGGGTGCGTCACCATGGCGATCTGGCCCGCATCGAGGTGGAGCGATCGGAGTTGCCACGTTTGGTTGAGTTGAGCGGGACGATTGTAAAGGAACTGCGGTGTTTGGGGTACACGTATGTGACGGCTGACCTGGCTGGGTTTCGCTCCGGTAGCTTGAACGAGGCCCTGAAGAAGCAGGGCCATGAGGTGGGGGCGGCCTGAGGCGAGGGGCGGAGATTGAGGGCGTAGTGTGGGATGGAAGGGATGGAGCGTAGTCGGCATGTCTGATTCCGGATCACAGTCGGTTGATTTGCAGAGTCGTAGGGGGCTTTATGAGCTGCTAGAGCAAGTGCGGGCTGGCGAGATCGAGCTGGATCGGGCGGCTGATCTGCTTTCGGGCTGGCCGATGGACGACATCGGTTTCGCGCGGGTGGATCATGCCCGGCAGCTACGGCAGGGGCTTCCCGAGGTTGTGTTCGCTGAGGGCAAGACGCCGGAGCAGGTGGCGCGCATTATGCAGCGCATTGCTCAGGGAGCAGGGGCCGCCCTGGCCACCCGCGCTGGACCGGAGGCGTTTGAGGCGACGCAGGCATTGTTACCCGAGGCGCAGTATCATCCGATAGCCCGGGCTATTACTGTCGGGGGACCGCTGCGGGAGCCGCGGTCCGACGATGGCATCGCGCTGATCGTAAGCGCGGGCACGTCCGATCTGCCTGTCGCTGAGGAGGCGGCGCTGACCGCCTGGTTCCTGGGGGCCCGCGTGGAGCGTCTGGCCGATGTGGGCGTGTCCGGGTTGCACCGGCTGCTGGCCGCCCGCGATCAGCTCTTGAACGCTCGGGTGATCGTCGTCGTCGCGGGTATGGAGGGTGCCCTTCCCAGCGTGGTGGGGGGGCTGGTTTCCAGCCCGATCATCGCCGTCCCCACCAGCGTAGGATACGGCGCCAGCTTCGGCGGCCTGGCCGCTCTGTTGGCGATGCTGAACTCGTGTGCGCCTGGGGTGGCCGTGGTCAATATCGATAACGGCTTTGGGGCCGGCGTCCTGGCGTATCGGATTGCCTCTGGAGGACGTTGAGTCATGCGGGCGGCGTATTTCGACGTGTTCTGTGGTGCCAGCGGCGAGATGATTTTGGGCGCGTTGGTGGGCGCTGGCGTGCCTGTGACAGCCTTGCAGGGTGTGATCGACCGGCTGTCCCTGCCAGGGGACATACGGATTGAGGCGCGACAGGCCTCTCGCCGTGGCTTGAGCGGAACCCTGGTTACCGTGCGGTCGGATGGGACGCGCCGTCTTGGCGGCTTATCGGAGGTCATGGCTCTCCTCGATCGGGCTGATTTGGAGGGGAGAACGCGCGAGCGGGCGCGGGGAGTGCTCCAGCGCTTGGCCGAGGCGGAGTCGAGCGCTCGCGGCGTCCCCGCTGAATCACTGCCATCCGGCGACTTTAGCGACCCGGCCGCGATCGCTGAGATCGTAGGAAGTGTGATAGGACTGCGTTTGCTGGGTGCCGAACACGTTGCCTGTTCGCCGTTGCCCGTGCCTGTCGGTGTAGGTGATCTCGCTCCATCCCCCACGCCGGCGACGATGGCCTTGCTGGAGGGAGTACCAATCTACGGTGTGGATGTGCACGGGAAGACGTTGACGGCGGTGGGAGCGGCTCTATTAACCTCTCTGGCCACGGAGTTCGGCCCGTGTCCGAGCATACGGCTGGAGCGGGCCGCGTACGGTGTGGGGCATGAGGAGTTCGACGATGTCCCCAACCTGCTTCGCCTCCTCGTCGGCGAGTTGGGTGTGAGCCGGGCTCATGTCTGTGCGGAGCGCTTGTGGATCTTGGAGGCGAACCTGGACGATATGAATCCGGAATGGTTCGGCCCCTTGAGCCAGATGTTGTTGAGCGAGGGCGCGCTGGACGTCTGGCTAACGCCCATTCAGATGAAGAAGGGGCGGCCGGGGACGTTGCTGTCCGTATTGGCGATGTCGGAGAACGTTCCTGAGTTGCGTGCCCGTATCTTCGCGGAGACGACCACGCTGGGCGTCCGGGAGTGGGAGGTCGCCCGGTGGCCACTGCCGCGGCGCATGGAGACGGTTCAGACACCGTTCGGCGAGATCAGGGTGAAGCTGGCGGAGTACGCACCGGGGCAATGGAAAGCTTCGCCGGAGCATGAGGACTGTCTACGTGCCGCTCGGGCGGCAGGCGTGTCCGTGCGTGAAGTGTATCAAAGGGCTTTGGCGGCCGCCTTGGAGCTGGTATAGCCCGCGAAGACATATCTCACGGTCAGGGAGGGGAAGGTGCCCAAGCTCCGGCGTGTGTTGGTCGCCTGGCTTGTGGTTCTGGGCTTGTTGTGTCTAAGTGGTCCTGCCACACGTGCGAGTGATAATGGCCTTGCTGGACCGTTAGCCCCTCACGCTCCGGGCGAGCTGCTCGTTGGGCTCGTGAAGACGCCCACGCGCGCCACGCGCGATCAGTACATCGCTACCCTGGTCGGGGATGTCCAGGCGGAGGTCGTAGACCGGATAGACGCGCTGGGCATTGTGCACCTGCGTCTCCCCTCCGACCGTCTGGTCGCGGTGATGAGCAAGCTGCGATCCGATCCTCGCGTGGACTGGGTGGAACCTAATTATCTGCTCCATCTCGATTTTACCCCAAACGACCCCTTATATGCGACGCATCAGACTTCGTACTTGAACCCGCTCCAGGTGGAGAAGGCCTGGGATGTCACCACCGGGCGTCAGGATGTGGTTGTGGCCGTGTTGGATACAGGCGTAAACATCCATCACCCAGACCTGCAAGCTGGCATCTGGACCAACCCCGGCGAGATACCGGATAACGGCGTGGATGATGATGGCAATGGCTTCGTGGATGATGTGCATGGCTGGGACTTCGCCGACGATGACAATGATCCATCCGATGATCATGGGCATGGCACTCACGTCTCCGGTATCATCGCCGCGCGCATCAACAACGCGCTGGGCATCGCTGGCATGGCCGGCGGGGTGACGATCATGCCCGTTGATGTTTTTCATGGTGGCATCGGCACTTACGCCGATCTCATTCAGGCTATCGTGTATGCCACCGATAACGGCGCAAACGTTGTCAACATGAGCCTGGGTGCGCTTTCCTATTCTCGGGGGGAGGAGGCGGCCGTGGAGTACGCCTGGGAGCGCAATGTTCTCCTGGTAGCTGCCGCAGGTAACAACGGGAGCGACGCCTTACATTACCCGGCTGCTCATGCTCACGTGATCGGCGTTGCGGCTACCGATGGGGCTGACCAGCGGGTGGGGTTCTCCAACTACGGTCCCTTCGTGTCCGTGAGCGCTCCGGGGCTCTCCGTCATATCCACCTATCGCGATGGGGGGTACCGTTACATGAGTGGCACCTCTATGGCGACGCCTCATGTTTCCGGGCTTGCCGCCCTGATCCTCTCCCGGAACCCTACGTTGTCTAATGCACAGGTTCGCTCGATCATCGAGTCGACAGCGGATGACCTGGGGACGCCCGGGTGGGACCCGTACTTCGGTTATGGGCGCATCAATGCGGCCAGGGCGTTGGCAGCCGTGCCAGTTCCTCCAACTCCATCTCCGACACCGGAACCGCCGCTTCCCCCGCGGCCGATCTGGCCTGAGGGATGCGTGGATGTCTTGCAGGACGGGAGCTTTGACGCTCCCGGGGCCGCCGCGTGGCATCTGGAGGGCGAGGCCGCGATCGTGGATCACGGTGCTCTCTCGGGGACATTGCACCTGGCCGGGGTGGATGGGGCCAGCGGCATGGCCTGGCAGGTGGTCCACATCCCTTACACGACGACGGCTGCCACGCTGGCGTTCGCTTTCCGCATTGACAACCAGGATTTCGGCTTGAGTGGGAATCCTCGCGAACCCTCCCGCGACCGGCTGCGGGTGAGCTTTCAAGATGCGACGGGGAGACCTCTGATCTCCCTGTTGCGCACCGGTAATGCAGCGGATACGGTGCCCGATGGGTTGCCGTGGGATGAATATCTGTATTCTCTCATGCCGCAGGACCTGGTCCTCCTACGGCAGGCTGGGGATGTTCGTCTGACCTTCTACGGGGATAATGATGCGAACGGCCGTCCTACCGATTTTTACATTGATACAGTACGCCTGTGTGTGCAAGCGAAGCCATTATCACAGTGGCCATATCTCCGCTTCGTGATCGTCCCGTGACTGCCCTGCCTTAAACTGCTTTGCACGTGATCGCTTTCTTGCGAATAGTCTCGGGCCGGCTGACCCCGCGGGAGAGAGGGGATGATGGCTATGAAGGGAGAGGGAAGAGTATTTGGCGAAGGACGGGAGCATCGGGTGGGGAAGCCCGCGCTCACCCCGGCCGGGGCGCGACAGTGGCCCAGAGAAGCTGTTGAGGCTATGCTGGAGGCCCAGGTCGAATTGTCAACGCGTACCTCTGATGATGTCGGGGATGTGGCGCTGCGCGTGTTACCTAAGATCATGAGAGCGCAGCACGTGGTCCTTTTCCGCTACGATGAGCGAACGCAGACGCTGTCGTTGCAGAAGGCGGTGGGCTTCCCTGCGGAGATGGTGGAACGGGCCCGGCCTCATCTTACATTCCATAGAGGGGAGGAGGGATGGGCGGCGGGCATCGTGGCCTTGACCCTGCGGCCCCTCTATTTGCCTGACACGTGGAAAGATCCTCGTTGGACGTGCACGGACTTGCCGGCGCGCTCGGTTTACCTGGTGCCAATCGTATTCGGTGAACGGCTGTTCGGCGTGGTTGAGCTGATGTCACCCGAGCCATACGCCTTCTCCGAGGCGGAGCGTTCCCTGGTGGATTTGTTCGTACGTCATGTTGGCATTGCCTTGGAGAACGCACGCCTGTTGAGGGAGATGCGACGCCGGCTGCGTGAGGTAACGCTTTTAAGCCACGTGATCACCGTGGCTGCTCTGGCGGAGGACCTCCCATCGGCATTGCAGACCCTATGCGCCGAGTTGGCTCGATTCTTACGCGTCCCTCAGACCGCGTTTGTTCTCCTGGATGAGAATCGCGAGGCGGCCCGGGTGGTAGCGGAGCATCGGGAACCAGGGCGTCCCAGCGCGCTGGGTGTGGTCATCCCGGTGGAGGGCAATCCTTTTATGGCGTATATCCTGGAGCATAAGGCGCCACTGGCTGTGACGGAGGCTCAAAGGGATCCCCGGCTGGCATCGGTTCGTGCCACGGTGAGGAGTTGGAATATTGCTTCCATCCTTATCGTGCCAATTGCGACTCGTGGGGAGGTTGTGGGAACGATAGGACTTGGCAGCCTGGAGCCGCGCGAGTTCACCCCGGATGAGATCACGTTGGTGAAGCATGTGGCGAGCCAGGCAGGGCAGGTATTGGAACGCCTGCAGCTTTTCCAGGAGATG
>JAGHDS010000016.1 GCA_021159845.1 Anaerolineae bacterium | reverse complement strand
GTGGACACGTCGCAGCCTGGGAGAAGTGGCTCGGCGATTGGGCTTCAGGCGTCCCTCGACCGATATGTGGTTGGCCTCCGCCGGGCTCATCGCCCTGCTTATGGGGTTGGATGTAACCTGGACATACGTGTGGGGATGGCTGGATCCTGAGGGATTGAAGACGGTGGGCCAGGTGTCGAAGGTGCTTTTCGGCAAGATGCTCAACGTACCCGGGGCGCTGTCCATCGGCATCACGGCCGCCCTTGGTGAGGAGATCATCTACCGGGGCGCCTTGCAGCCGCGCTTCGGACTGGTCCTGACGGCTCTGCTCTTCGCTGTCTCGCATGTGCAATATGGGATTACCCCGGCTACGCTAGAGGTGTTCGTGATCGGCCTGATCTTGGGCGTGGTTCGGGATCGGTACGGGCTCGCGGCGTGTATGTTGATCCATTTCGGCTATAACACTTTGAACCTGTTGCTCCTGCCGCCGGGCTGAGGTATTGCTCGATTGCTACGAGCCGGGTTGTCCAGTATAATCAGAGCACGGCGCCGTACCCGGCGAGCGCGGTGGATCTTGCGCCGGGATGATAAGGACCAGGAGGAACGACTATGGAAGCATTACTGGGGTTATTCTCAACTTTTGGTGTGTTCATCATCATCCTCTTAGCCATCCTGAGCTCGGCGATCAAGATCGTGCAGGAGTACGAGCGGGGTGTGATCTTCCGTCTGGGCCGGTTGATCGGGGCTAAGGGGCCGGGGCTCTTCTTTATCATCCCGATTGTGGATCGCATGGTCAAGGTGGACTTGCGGGTGATCACGCTGGATGTGCCATCCCAGGAGGCGATCACCAGGGACAATGTGACCGTCAAGGTGAACGCAGTCGTCTACTTTCATGTGATCGACCCAGCGGCTGCTGTGGTGAACGTGGAGGATTACCGACGAGCCACGTGGAACATCGCCCAGACTACCTTGCGCAACGTTCTGGGGCAATCCGAGCTGGACGAGCTACTGGCGCACCGCGAGCGGATCAATCAAAAACTACAGCAGATCATCGATGAGACTACCGAGCCGTGGGGCGTGAAGGTGAGCATCGTCGAAGTGAAAGACGTGGAGTTGCCTCAGACGATGCAACGGGCGATGGCCCGGCAGGCGGAGGCGGAGCGCGAGAAGCGGGCAAAGGTCATCCATGCCGAGGGCGAGTATCAGGCCTCGCAGACGTTGGCAAATGCGGCCAGTGTCATCGCCCGCGAGCCTGCCGCTATCCAATTGCGTTATTTGCAGACGTTGACCGAGATAGCGGTCGAGAAGAATTCTACGATCCTCTTCCCCGTGCCGCTGGAGTTCTTCCGGGCCTTCGAGTCCGTATTCAAGGGACGTGAGGCCCAACCGGGCCAGGGAAGCGATGAAGGTCAGCCCTCTGAGTAGGGTGTGCTCGGGAGCCAGGCTGGTGGTCCGGCTCCCAGACGCTACTACTCCCTGGAGCTGGGACCGAGTCCGAGACCATTCTGATACCCCAATACGTTCTGGAGCGCGCACCTTGAGCCATCGTTTGCACACCCGCACGTGGGTCTTATTGCTGGTTGCGGCGTTGTGGCTGGGGCTGGCGGGGTGTAACCTGGGTGCTCCCGCCCCGGTGATCACGCCGGAGCAGACGGCCGTCCCTACCGCAGCGTCGACCGGCCCTGGCTATCAGTTGTTCGTGGAGCCGGAGGATAGCCGTGCCCCTGTGCTGTCGGCCATCGCGGACGCCCAACACACTCTGCGTATCGTCATGTATCTGATCACCGACCCGGACATCATACAGGCGCTGAAGGATGCCGCCTCTCAGGGCGTGGACGTACGTTTAATGCTGGAACTCAACCCGTATGGAGGCAGCTCGCAGAATGTGCTGGTGGCCAACGACCTGAAGGCCGCTGGCGTGTCCATACGCTGGGATCCGCGCACCATTCATTACTTGCATCAGAAGACGATCATCGTCGACGATGCGTACGCGTTGGTCATGACGGGGAATCTCACCACGTCGGCCTTCACGGCGAACCGCGAGTATATTGTTCGGACGGACGATCCCAGGGATGTCGCCGAGATCGCGGCTACATTTGAGGCGGACTGGGCGCGACAGCGGGCCCAGCACGCGGATCCTCGGCTCCTGTGGGCACCGGACAATGCCCGTGAAGGATTGCTCCGGCTCATCGACGGTGCCCAGACGACGTTGGACATTGAGCACCAGAATATGCAGGATGAGGAGGTCGTCGACCATTTGGTAGCAGCGGCCCGGCGAGGGGTGCGCATCCGTCACATCACATCGCCCCACTATCCTCTGGACAAGGACGCCGATGAGCCAGGGCGTGAGCGGTTGCATCGCGCGGGCGCCCAGATCCGCTACTGGGATGACCTATATGTGCACGCGAAGGCGATCATCATTGACGGTAAACGGGCTCTTGTCGGCTCGATTAACCTCACCGCGAATTCATTGGACTTCAACCGCGAGCTGAGCATCCTCTTTGACGATCCCGCGGCCGTTGCGCGCCTGGAGAAGCAGTTCGAAGCCGACTGGAATGCCGGCCGTGAGGAGGCATTCCCGAAGACGGGCACACCAGAGGCGGGATACATCGACCATAGCCAGGCTGCTCGTTTCCTGTATCAGGAGGTAACCGTCGAGCTACCAGTGAAGGCGGTGTATAACAGCGGGCGCGTGATATGGCTGATGCCCAACGAGGATCGGGATCGAAACTTCAAGGTGGTGATCTTCCCAAGTGTGTGGGATAAGTGGCCGGAGTCGCCCGATCGTTACTACGCTGGGAAGACTATACGCGTGACCGGGCTGGTCAAGAAATATCGTGGCTGGCCAGAGATCATCGTGAATGACCCGCGTCAGATCAAGGTGGTAGGGCAATAGCGGATGGATCTCGAGGCGATGGCTCGTGTGTTGCGAGAGGCCGGCTGGGATGTGGTCCTCGACGAAGGGGAGATCGTTGCCAGCCGGGAGGATAAGGGAGGGGCGTGGACGTTAGCCGTTGACGGAGCCGGCCGGGTCTTGTTCACGGCAACACAACCAGCCCGACCGGCGCGCGCGCGGCGTGTACGGTATTCCGGGCTTACATATCGCACGTTGTGGGAAGAGCATGGCGTTTTCAGCGTGGCGACGGATGTCCAGACGCCAGAGGAACTGCAGCGGGTGTTGAATCACTTGCCCATGCTCATCCGTCGGAACAAACTGCGGCGTTCGCACACCAGGTGAACATGATCTGAAGCATTGGGCGATTGTCCCACACACGGCAGATGATGCAGGATTGGTGGCTCCGATATCGTGGTTACATCTTCCTCTCGTTGGCATGGGCGCTGCTTAGCGGCTCGCTGATGCTGATGATGCGGCGGCCGTTGGGCACCCCTATTGAGCTCATTCCTCCGCCCACGCCGACGGCTACACCGACCCCATCCCCGGTCCGGGTCTACGTGAGCGGTGCTGTGCGTTCCCCCGACGTGTACGAGCTTCCGCCAATGGCCATCGTGCGTGATGCTGTCCGGGCGGCAGGAGGAGCTACCGAGGAAGCCGATTTGGACGCGATCAATTTAGCGCTGCCCGTCGGCGATGGTATGCACATTCACGTCCCGCGCGTTGGTGAGGCTGCTCATGTCTCCCTTATGCCTTCCGAGGGGCTAGCCGCGGCCCCATCGGGGAGCGCTGGGAAGCTGATCAACGTGAACACAGCAACGTTGGAGGAGTTGGAAACGTTACCCGGCATTGGTCCGGCGATGGCGCAGCGGATTGTCGATGGGCGACCGTACGAGGAGCCGGAGGACCTGTTGCGGGTGCCGGGGATCGGCAAGGCAACCCTGGCTAAGCTGAAGCCACACATCACGGTGCATTGAGTTCATGTCTACCCGCTGTTGTGAGAGGGGCGGGTGATCAGTCATGTCATGTGTCGCGCGAGAAACTGTGCTAGATGATACACCTCCGCAGGGATCCCCGCTCGCCTGAGTGCTCCGCTGAGTTGTGCCACACAGCCCGCCTCGCTTGTGATAACCGCGTCCGCTTGTACGCGAGAGATGCTTCGTGCCAGACGCATGGTGATAGCAGATGCTAGCTCGGGCATCCTGGTAGCAAAGGCCATCTCGGACATGCAACAATCCCGGTCGGGAAGCTCGATAAGCTGGGCGCCTGAGACGTGGCCTAGCAATACGCGTGGTGGCCGCGTGATGCCGAGCTCGTAGGCTGTGCGGCAGGGATCGACATAGAGGACTCTGCCGTTGAAGTGAGCACCCAGGTCTGTTACCCCCAGCCCATCGACGATAAATTGACTAAATTCCCACGTCCGCTCCGCCACTTGTAAAGCATGCGAGTATGTCGTCGCATCTTCTCGGAAGATATCCAGGTAGCCGTGGCGTATCATCGCCGCGCAGGAACCGGATGGCGTCACGATCACATCGGCGTGCTTGAATATATCCAGGAAGCGCAGTGCCAGCGCTCGAGCGTCGTCCGTGCAGCCTGTGCTGTAGGCGAACCGGCCGCAGCACGTCTGCTCTTTCGGGAACTCGATGCGCAACCCCAAGCGCTCCAATATCTCCACGACAGCCTCGCCAATTTCTGGATATAGCGCATCTACTGTACAGGTCACAAACAATGTCACTGTACGTATCTCTTCTAACGCGCGCGGTCGAGAGCCCATATCGCGTCCCTCGGGAAGTTCTTGTGAGCACATCATACCATCGACGTCGGGATTCTGCGAGTTTACACTCGCGGTGATTACCCACATCTCACCGCGGAGTCGCGGGGAGCGCTGAGGAGGAAGAAAAAAAGAGAGTTCCTCTGCGTCCTCGGCGTCTCTGCGGTGGAGAAAGACATGTTAAGCATACATATCGCACT
>JAGHDS010000314.1 GCA_021159845.1 Anaerolineae bacterium | reverse complement strand
GAACATTCCATATGAGTGGGGAAACTTGTCGGCCCGAGAGTTGGTGCATCGATTCTGGCTGGGTACAATCAGCGGCGGGTATGTCGGTCACGGCGAAACTTACCTGCATCCTGAGGACATTTTATGGTGGTCGAAGGGCGGGGTGTTGCGCGGTGAAAGCCCGGCGCGGATTGCTTTCCTGCGTCGGATCTTGGAGGAGAGCGGCACTGGTGGACTGGAACCGCTGGATCAATGGTCGGCGGGGGTAGAAGGCGAGTATTACCTGTACTACTTCGGCGTACATCAGCCGGCTGAGTGGCGTTTCAGGCTCCCCTCAGATCGCCGATACCGTGTGGATGTGATCGACACGTGGGAGATGACGGTGACGCCGATAGAGGGCGCGTTCTCAGGCGAGTTTAGGGTTGGGTTGCCAGGGAAACCCTTCGTCGCGGTGCGGATTCAATCCTCTTCGTAACCGCCTAAGTCATCGAGGGGCGAGGTGTTTTTCTACCCAGACAAGCGCGAAAGGGGTATGCGATGAGCGTTATGGTTGTCACTGGCGCAAGCAGCGGAGTCGGCAGGGCGGTGGCTTTACGCTTCGCTCAGGAGGGGTATACGGTATGCGCCCTTGCGCGGAGTGTGGATAAGCTGGAACGGTTAGCGAAGGAGGGAGATGGCAACATCTTTCCATATCCAACTGACGTGGCTGATAGTGGGCAGGTGGAGCGAACCTTTGCTGAGATATTAGAGGAGCACGGCAGAATCGACGTCCTGATCAATAATGCTGGCATAACGACACCCGGGAGGGATATCGTCGATTTCGCCACAGTCGATCAGGTCATCGATACGAATCTGAAAGGGACCATTTATTGCACCTTCGCTGCGCTTCCTACCATGCGTGAAAACGGCGGGGGACGGATCATAAACATCGCCTCTGTCGCCGGGGCTTACATCCACTACAAAGGGAATAACGGTGTGTACGCCGCCTCTAAACATGGGGTCGTCGCGTTCTCCGAATCTATAGGGAGAATGGTGCGAAAAGATGGCATATTGGTGACCGTTCTCTGCCCGGGGGGGATCGACACCCCCTTATGGGATGGGAGAGAGTACCCCTATGATCGAAGCGTGATGATCCGGCCGGAAGAGGTTGCGGATCTGATCGCCTACATTCTGCAGCAACCTGAGCGAATCCTCTTCAAAAATGTGATCTTCGTTCCTGTCGTGGAGGAGTGGTGAAAGGTACCCTCCCAATCGTTATAGGGCGTTTGTGAGGATAGGATGAGCGAGATAAACGCCACGTATCGCACTGTGCATGAGTGGGAGTTGCAGAGCGGGCGCTCGTACGAGAACCCGTTTATCGACGTGAGGGTGGACGCCACCTTTACCGCGCCGTCCGGCCGGATGTTTACGATCCCTGGCTTCTACGATGGGGATCGCACCTGGCGGGTGCGTTTCAACCCAGGCGAAGTCGGGCGGTGGACGTACCGCATCAGCGCGTATCCGGAGGATCCCGATCTCCGTCGAGAAGGTGAACTCGAGGTGACGCCGCGGGAGACGCGGGGGTTCCTCAAGGCCACCCCTGGCCGCGCCTGGGGCTTCCACTACGAGTCGGGCGAGCCGGCCTTCATCCTGGGGGATACCACGTACAATCTGTTCGGCATGGCTCACTGCGGTTTGGATGTGCCGTCATTCCTGCGCCGGCGGACGGAGCAGGGCTTCAACCTGCTCCGGGTGCGTGTGCCCGTGAGTCCCTTCCACCCGCCCGAGGGGTACAGCGACTGGCAGACCCGTCGCACCTGGCCGTGGGGCGGCAGCGAGCAAGCGCCGCGCTTCGATCGCTTCAACCTGGACTACTTCCACACGGTGGATCAGGTGGTGCGCCAGGCGGAGGAGCTGGGCCTGGGCTTCGAGATGATCATGGAGGCCTGGGGGTTCGAGTTTCCCTTCAACAGCCGAAGCATCTTCGTCCCCGAGTGGGAAGAGCTGTGGATGCGCTACCTCATCGCCCGCTATGACGCCTTCAACTGCGTCTACTTCTGGACGTTGATGAACGAGTACGAGTATTACCCCAACGGCGACTGGCACTACAAGCCGGTGGCCGACCGGTGGGCGATGCGCATGGGGCGCTGGGTGAAGGGCGTCGCCCAGCACGGGCACATCGTCTCGGTGCATAACGGCCCGCGGGAGCCGGCCTTTGCCCGCCGCTTCGCCGCCGACCCCGGCGCGATCGACGCCATCATGTTCCAGGAGTGGGGGACGCGGGATAGGGAGAACGGCTGGCTGGCGACAGGGATCGAGGAACAGATCGAGCGCAGCTTGGCGGGCTGGTGGGGATCGGCCGTGTTCGCCGAGTACGGCTACGAACGGAACCCGGAGTTACCGCTCGGATTCCCCGCCCATGAGTTCTGCGATCCGGAGCACACGCGGCGGGGGGCCTGGCGCGGCGCCTTCTGCGCCCTGGGGATCATCCACGGCTTCGAGAACTCCTGGGGGCCGTTCGCCGTCCTGGACCGGGACCAGCCCGGGCTGGTCTACCTGCTCCATCTACGTCGTTTCTTCACCGAGATCGTGCCCTTCCATCGGATGCGTCCCGCGCCGGAGTTGATCGCGCCGGACACATTCGCTCCCGGCCACCGTCCGTTGGCATTGGCGACGGAAGATCGGGATGTGGTGGCGGTTTACTTGCCTGTAGGCGGCACGGTGGAACTTGTATTGCCTACGGGCGAGCCGTACCGGGCGCGATGGTTCGATCCCAGAACAGGCGATCTCCAGGCGGCGGACATGTCCGGCGTCGACGGCCGATGGCGCTTCGTCGCCCCGCCGGGCCAGGATGAACAGGGACATCCTTGGGATTGGGTATTGATAGCCGATAGCAGGTAGCTGACAGCTAGCTTTCCTGAAAGGAGCGGAGAAGATGAAGCAGGGGAAAATCACACTGGGTGTCATCATCGGTAACCGGGACTTCTTCCCCGACGTGCTGGTCACCGAGGCACGGCAGGACATTCTGAAAGTCCTGAGCGAGATGGGTATCGACGCGGTGATCCTGAGCGAGACGGACACCAAGTTGGGTGGCGTGGAGACCTGGGAGGACGCCAAGAAGTGCGCCGCTCTGTTCAAGAAGAACCAGGACAAGATCGACGGCATCCTGGTCGTGCTGCCCAACTTTGGTGACGAGAAGGGCGTGGCGGACACGATCAAGCTGTCCGGTCTCGACGTGCCTATCCTGGTCCAAGCCTATCCCGATGACCTGGATGGATTCCATGTGGAGCGGCGTCGCGATGCCTTCTGTGGCAAGATATCCGTGTGCAACAACCTTCGCCAATACGGCTTCCCGTTCACGCTGACCGAGCTGCACACAGTGTACCCGACCAGCGAGGAGTTCAAGACCGATCTGCAGAAGTTCGTAGGCGTCTGCCGTGTGGTGAAAGGGCTGCGAAACGCCCGGCTAGGAGCCATAGGAGCACGACCCAATGCCTTCAACACCGTTCGCTTCAGCGAGAAGCTGCTCCAGGCCTATGGCATCACCGTTAACACCATCGATCTCTCCGAGGTCTTTGGCCTGGCTAACAAGCTGGCCGATGATGATGCAAAGGTGAAACAGTGCGTGGATGAGATCCAGGAATATCTCCCGACGAACGGCGTACCCCCGACCGCGCTGGTTAAGATGGCCAAGCTGGGCATCGTCATCGACGATTGGATGGCCGCCAATGATCTCGATGCCACCGCCATCCAGTGTTGGAGCTCACTCCAGCAGAATTATGGGATCAACGCCTGCACGCTCATGAGCATGATGAGCGAGAATCTGATGCCCAGCGCCTGCGAGGTGGATATCACCGGCGCGGCCTCCATGTACGCGTTACAGTTGGCTTCCGGCAAACCCAGCGCGCTGGTGGATTGGAACAACAACTACGGCGGCGATCCGAATAAGTGCGTCTTGTTCCATTGCGGCAACTGGGCCAAGAGTTTCTTCCGGGAAGCGCGGATGGCCTACGCGGATGTGCTGGCCACGACGTTAGGGAAGGAGCACACTTACGGCGCCATCGCCGGCCGTTCGATCTCCGGCCCCATGAGCTTCGCTCGCATCACCACGGATGACTTGCATGGCGTGATTCGGGCTTATGTGGGGGACGGCACGTTCACCGATGATCCGCTGGATACTTTCGGCAGCCGCGCTGTGGTGGAGGTGCCTGGCTTGCAAAAGCTCCTGAAGTACATATGCAAGAACGGCTTCGAGCACCATGCTGCTATGAACCCATCGCATTCAGCAGCCATTCTGGCTGAGGCGTTCGAGACGTATTTCGGGTGGGAGGTGTATTACCACGAGGGATAGTGGCGTGAAGCGTGTAGCGGAGAGCGTGGGGCGTGGAGCGGGGAGCGGGGAGCATAGGGCGGAGAGCGTGGAGCGGAGGGCGTGGAGCGGGGAGCGTGGGGCGAAAGGTGAGGTACGGATGGTGAAGTATTCGAGGGAGGAGATGGTCGCCAGAGCTAGGGAGGTGGTGACGCGAGAGGCGGAGGCTGTCCTGGCTCTGGCCGATCAGTTCGATGAAAGCATAGTGAGTGTGGTTGAGCTCCTGTTGAGTTGCCGAGGGCATGTGTTGGTGGCGGGGATGGGCACATCTCATGCGATAGCGCGGCGGTGTGCCCACCTCCTTTCCTGTTGTGGTACCCCGGCCCTGTGTATCGATGCTGGCGATAGCCTGCACGGCGGGTCCGGCGCGATCACAGCCGATGATGTGTTATGCATCATCTCCAAGGGAGGCGAGAGCGAGGAGGTGAATACACTGGCCGACATTGCGCACGCCCGGGGAGCGAAGGTCATTGCCCAGACGGAACACCCGGACTCGACGCTCGGGCGCGAGAGTGATGCCGTGTTCCGCGTTGAGGCGCTCGCGGGTATCGATCCTTACGGGATGATCGCCACGGGTAGCTCGCTGGTTAATGGCGCGGTATGTGACGCGCTGTGCGTGTTGCTGCTGGAGCTGCGAGAGTACTCACCCCAAGCGTTCCACATGACCCACCCGGGCGGAGCTGTCGGCAAGATGGATGTTCCCGACGAGACGTGAGGAGGAAAATGCCCAGACGTGGACAACGACAACACAGAGATGTGCGGCTATTGAGTAAGGTGAGCAAGCTGTACTATGAACAGTTCCTGACGCAACAGCAGATCGCGGATAGACTACATCTTTCTCGGCCCAAGGTATCTCGGTTGCTGAAGCAGGCTCGTGATGAGGGAATCGTTCAGATCACCGTCCGGTCGCCATCCGGCATCTATCCAGATCTGGAATACCAGTTGGAGCAGAGATTTGGCTTACAGGAGGTGGTGATCACCGAGACGCCGGACCCTGCCTCGCAAGAGATCACGACGCGAGAGGTAGGCATCGCGGCCGCCGAGTATCTGCAACGGACATTGCGGGATGGTGATGCCATCGGCGTAACGTGGGGGACGACATTACACGCTATGGTGGCGGCTTTGCATCCTTTGACTCTCAAAGGAGCTCACATTGTCCAGCTCTTGGGTGGACTGGGGCCACCCGAGTCGGAGGTTCATGCTACTGATCTATGCCGACGCCTAGCTCACTTACTGGACGCCACGCTCACGTTACTCCCGGCACCTGGCATTGTCGATAGCTTACAAGCGAAGGAGGCGATCTTATCTGACAGTCATATACAGCGGGCGTTCGAGATGATGGATCGGGTGAATGTGGCGTTCGTTGGCGTGGGCGCGCCAACACCCACTTCTGTGGTGATGCGCGATGGTTCCATCCTCACGCGAGAGGAGTTGGATGAGCTTCATCGCAGGGGAGCTGTTGGAGATATCGCCTTGCGGTTCATTGATGCAGAGGGGAACCCGGTTCGCTCCGATCTCGACGATCGCGTGATCGGGATTACGCTGGATGAGCTAAAGCGCATCTCGCGTGTGGTGGGGGTCACAGGGGGGCCGGAGAAGATCGCCGTGATCCGAGCCGCTCTTATCGGCGGATACTTGGATGTATTAGTGACGGATCACATGACGGCGAGGCGGTTATTGGGGCTGGCGGAGCTCCCCCATAGTGGTGGGCACTCGTATGGATGAGCGAGGTGGACTGCTGCGGTTGGGGATAAGTGCCGCGAGGAGTCCAATCGTGAAATCCGAGGTCACACGGGTGATGAGTGTTCCCCCATGCATGTAGGGAAAACGTCGATGAATATCTTAATTTCCGTAGATATGGAAGGGGCGTCCGGGATTGTCACATCCCGGGAATGCGGATACCCGAGAAATCCTGTGGGCGATCCGGAGGCGAATCCAGACTATCTCGCCGGTCGTCGGTGGCTGACTGGTGATGTGAACGCGGCTGTGGAAGGTGCGATCAACGCAGGGGCTACGTCCTTCGTCCTGCACGATTCACATGGCCTCAATTATCGTAACGTTGTCCTCGACGAGCTGCATCCGGCTGTCGAGGCTGTACGCGGCGCGCCGATCATCTTCTTTGAGCTGGGAGATCTCAGCAAGGCTTACGACGCTGTCTTCCTGATAGCCATGCACGCCCGCGCCGGGCGACGAGCTTTGCTCAGCCATGTACTCAGTTGGCCACTGCTACGAGAGGTACGCATCAATGGTCAGCCCGTCGGTGAGAGCCAGATCACCGCGGCGTTAGCCGGGCACTTTGGCATCCCCACGGTTCTCATCACCGGCGACGACGTGGTATGTGAGGAGATGAAGGCCTCGACCGGGGAGCAAATCGAGACAGCAGTGGTGAAGTACTCCCTCTCTCGCTACGCAGCGCGCTGCCTGCCGTTCTCCGTCGCCCGCGAGCGCATTCGTGAGGCCGCCCATCGCGCGGTGAAGCGCATTGGCGAGATTGAGCCGCTTCGCTACTCTGCGCCCATCACGCTGGAGGTGGACCTGAACGACCGACAGGTGGCCTGGTATATTTCCTGGATGCCAGAGGTGCGGTATAACGGTGACCGCACCGTCTCCTACACAGGTGACGACTTCCTGAGCGTCTACCGGGCGTTGATGGCCATGTTTTGGATCGCTACGTCCCAACTGAACCCATGAAGGAAGGGGCCGTCGGCCTGGTGCTTATAAGGGGTGACGCACTTTGCATGGTGCGTCGCCCCTTTATGCTTGCCTGGGATCGGTTGGTGTATCCCAAGCGGTGGAAGCCGCATGAAACAGCCCGCGATGCCAATCGCAAGCCCCGCAGGATGGTAGGGCTGAGCAGAGCAAGTTAAGGGCTGGAACAGGGAGGGCTTGAAGGGCTGTGCCCTCGTTGATATTTGCACCGAAAGGGCACACAACCCTCGCTCGGGCTATCTATCTAAATATGTGTCCTGAAAGTGTGTTATCATTGAGGGGAGGTGCTCTGTAGGGCATGAGAGGCTCTAGACTTTCTTCTGGAGTTGAGAATATGGAAGCAACGGCATCGTTATCCCAGGGGCAGATGAGCGCGTTGCAAGAACCGTCGGAGTTCCAGG
>JAGHDS010000340.1 GCA_021159845.1 Anaerolineae bacterium | reverse complement strand
GGATCCGCAAGGGTTTGGATTCCCTGGCACGGCGCAGTTCCCCAAAGCCGCGTGGCTGCCCCGCATCACCGGGCGGGTGCACCTGGGCCTGCTGATCGCCATCGCGGCTGCGATCGTGCTTTGGCTGTTGTTGTCGCATACCAAGTGGGGGTATGAGATCCGCGTGATCGGAGAGAATCCTCGCGCGGCGCGTTACGCCGGCATCAGCATCGCTCGTAACATCGTGCTTGTGATGATCATCAGCGGCGGGTTGGCCGGGATAGCTGGTTTCGGCGAGGTGGCCGGTATCTCTCATCGGCTGCAAAAGGGGCTGAGCGTGGGCTATGGCTATACCGCTATTATCGTCGCCTGGCTGGCGAAGCTGAACCCATGGGGGGTGTTGCTGGTGGCTGTGTTGCTGGCGGGCCTGTTGGTGGGAGGCGATCAGTTACAGATCACGATGGGACTACCGGCGGCTGTTGCCCTTGTGTTGCAGGGGCTGATCCTTTTCTTCGTTTTGGGAGGAGACGTCTTCACACAGTATCGGCTGCGGGTCGTTCGCACGCATCCGGCGCGCGTGGTGGAGGATACCGGCGTATGAGTGAGAGGACGGTCGCCTGTGGTAGGGCGAGGGCGGAGGCGAAGCGGTGAGCCTGGCTCTGTTGGCATCGATTCTGGCCGTGACCATCCGGGCAGGAACGTCGCTGCTCTACGCGACGATAGGGGAGATCCTGACCGAGCGCTCGGGGATCCTCAACCTGGGCCTGGAAGGGATCATGTTGATGGGGGCAATGAGCGCTTTCGCCGCCGCATATCACAGCGGCAGCCTGTGGGTAGGCGTGATGACTGCGATGGCGGTAGGGGGGGCGTTGGCTCTCATCCATGCGTTTCTCTCCATCACGTTACGAGCGGACCAGGTGGTGTCCGGGTTGTCGTTGACGATTTTTGGCGCGGGCTTGTCCAGCTTTTTGGGGCAACGGCTGGGGCCGGACAGCAAACCTCTGGTGGGACTGATCGGCCCACAGTTCGAGCGTTTGCCCTTGCCTGGTCTCTCGGGCATTCCCTTCCTGGGGGAATCCTTCTTCCGGCAGGATCTGCTTGTGTATCTCATGTATCTGTTGGTACCCCTGGTTTGGTATTTCCTGTACAGAACGCGGCCGGGGTTGCATCTGCGCGCCGTGGGGGAGAATCCACGCACAGCCGACGCGATGGGGATTAACGTGCTGGGCGCGCGCTATTTATATACGGTTCTGGGGGGCATGTTGGTTGGCCTGGGAGGCGCTCATCTCAGCCTGGCTTATACACCCGGATGGACGGATAATCTGACCGGCGGGCGTGGATGGATCGCCATCGCTCTGGTGATCTTCGCGATGTGGGATCCGTTGCGGGCTGTGGTCGGAGCGGTCCTGTTCGGGGGGATCAATGCGGTGCAATTTCGGATGCAGGCTGCTGGTACGACTATCCCGGCGGCGTTTCTGAACATGTTGCCGTATGTGTTCACCGTCGTGGTGTTGGTGGTCATCACGTGGTGGGAGGCGTTCCGGAAGCGAGTGGGAGCACCAGCCGCTCTGGGGGTGCCTTACATGCGGGAGGAATGGCATTAAGCCTCTTCATGGGTAGGCTTTGGATGTTGCCGTCGCGGGGGGCTCGGCACGCTGAGCCCCCCATTGCGTTATTTCAGGTACTTGTCGAGCAGCAGCCCCAGTCGCGTCTTGACCGCTGGCGGAATGTATTTGGGGTCTGTGATGATCGCGTTCTGTAGGGCATTGCCACACTGGCACGTCCGGGGGTCGGTTAGTTTGGGGATCACTCGCTGGATCGCCTGCTTGGTGATCTCTGTGTTCTTCAGTAGCTGTTGCACTACCATTTCGACGGTCACCGATTTCTCCGTCTCGTGCCACACGTCGTAATCGGTGACATGTGCCATCGTTGCGTAACAGATCTCGGCCTCCCGCGCGAGCTGAGCTTCCGGTACCGCCGTCATCCCGATGATGTCGGCGCCCCATTGCCGGAAGATGTGCGACTCGGCCTTTGTGCTGAATCGAGGCCCTTCGATTGTGATGAAGGTTCCCCCCAGGTGAACGGTGGCACCGGTTTCCTGGACGGCCTCGTATAACGCCCGGCTGAGTTCGGGGCAGAACGGCTCGGCGAAGGATATGTGGACTACGATGCCGTTCCCGAAGAAGGAGAGGGGACGGCCGCGCGTGCGGTCGAAGAGCTGATCGGGGATGACGATGTGTCCGGGGGCATATTCCTCCTTCAGGCTACCACAGGCGGAGATGGAGATCAGCCGCTCCACGCCCAACATCTTAAATCCCCAGATATTCGCTCGGCTGTTCAATTCTCCGGGCATGATGCGATGGCCGCGCCCGTGGCGTGGCAGAAAGGCCACTCGCTGTCCTCCTAGCGTCCCTACAATATAGGCGTCTGATGGGACCCCGAAAGGCGTGTCCAGCCATACTTCCTTGACATTTTCTAAGGCTTCCATCTGATAGACGCCACTGCCGCCGATAATGCCGATGCGAACTGGTTCCATATCTTGCCCTCCAGTCCTTCGTTTTTGGCTCGGTAAGTAGGGCAATAGCCCTGCTACTGTCATTGTGGCCGGAGGATAGCATACGATGGGGGAAAGATCAACTGGCTCCTGGAACGTAACTGTTCACCGTTCTCCCACTAGAGCTCATTGGCATCCGGTGAGCGATGTGGGTGAAGGCACACTCAATACAGGCGCCTGGATCCAAGTGCTTTGGCCGTGGATGGCCCTCATCCCCCCCCCCCCCTTC
>JAGHDS010000076.1 GCA_021159845.1 Anaerolineae bacterium | reverse complement strand
GCGACGGGCGGCCGTTTTGACGTTATGAGAGAGACCGGACATGTTCTACCGAATCTCACGACACTACGCTATCCTGGCGTCGCTTATCCTGGCGGCGTTGCTTATCCCCTGCGCCGGTGCGACTCAGGCAGCCTCCCTGCTACAGGACGATACCCCAGCGCAACCGCCCTCGCCGCAACGTGGAAAGCTCATCTATCAGGCGAATTGCGCCGCCTGTCATGGCGATCAAGGGTTGGGCAACGGCCCGGCCGCAGCAAAGCTCGATACTCCTCCCGCCCAGTTCGCCGACGCGGCCACCGCCCGGCAGGAGACGCTGGCACAGTGGTTCCGCGCCGCACGGGATGGCCGTATGGAGCATGGGATGCCACCCTGGGGAGAGGAACTGGATAGCCAGTCGCTATGGGACGTGGTCGCCTACGCCTGGACGCTGCACCTGAACGATGGCGAGCTCGACCAGGGGAAAGAGGTATATCAGGCGAATTGCGCCCGATGCCACGGCGAAGCCGGGCGAGGCGACGGTCCTCAGGCCCCGGTGGGCACGGCCAATCTCGCGGCACCCGAGACGTTCGATCACAGCCTGGCCGAGTGGTCCCACACGGTGACGGCGGGGCAGGGCAACATGCCTGCCTTCGGGGACAGCCTGAGCGAGGAACAACGCTGGTCAGTGCTGGAATACGCCCGCACCCTGGCGTTCAGCGGACAGCAGCAGCCGCTGACTTATCAGCCAGGCGATGGCGTCATCCGGGGCATCATCACGAATGGGACGCTGTCCCAGACCGTCCCCGCGGGGATTACCGTTACGCTGCACGTATTCGACAACCAGTCGTTCGACGAGGTGCGACAATTCGAGACGGTTACCCAAAGCGACGGGTCGTTTCGGTTCGGCCAGCTTTCCACGTCCCCCCAGTGGACCTATCTGGCAACACTGCACTACGCCGACGTGCCCTACGCCTCGGGCGTCGGACGCTTCACCCCAGGAGGAGACAAGGAACTCCACCTTCCGATTACCATCTATGAGCCTACTCAGGACGCCAGCGGTATCCGCATCGAGCACGCGCACTGGTTCATCGACTTCAACGATCGGAACCTGCTGGTAGGCGAACTGTACATCCTCAGCCAGGACGGCAACCGTACCTACGTCGGCACGGAGGAGGCCACCCAAGGCCGGCGCATCACGCTCCGCTTTCCGCTTCCCCCAGGATATGATGGGGTCAAAGTCGATCCCGATCTCATGGGACAACGATTCTTCGTGATCGACGACGCCCTGGTGGATACGCTGCCGGTGCTCCCTGGACAGGGCATCCGCCAGATCCTGCTCAGCTACAAGCTGCCCTATTCGACGGACAAACTGGACCTGCAACACCCCATCCTCTACCCAACGAAGCACCTCAACGTCCTGGTTAGCGATGTCGGCGTGAAGATGAGCAGCCCCCAGGTCACGTTCCGAGACAAACGCGGTGACTCGGGACAATCATTCCTCAACTTCACCGGGGACGACCTGGCGGCCGGGCAGGTGGTAACGCTCTCCTTCGACCACCTACCGCTCGACGGCGCGTCCTCGGCCGACTCCATGCGCACGGTATCAGCGATCGCTGGCGCGGCCACGGTCGTCATCGCTGCCCTGGGGCTCCTCATTTACGCAAGCCGCCGGAAAAGGACCGCGGTCGCTTCTTCTCCTCTCGCCGAAGCCCTGCCGGAACTAGAGGCGGAGCGGCAACGGCTCATTCTGGCCATCGCCCGGCTGGACGATGCGTTCGACGCCGGGAACATCGAGGAGGATGTTTACCAGGAGGAGCGGGCGGCGAAGAAAGCTCGATTATTAGAGATCACACGACAGATCCAGGAGCAACGGGAGCCATGAGCGCGACGCAGCCGTCCGTGATCGAAGTACGCGGCCTGGTCAAATCCTTCGGCCGCAAGATGGTGCTACGCGGCATCGACATGGACGTGTCGGCAGGCGAGACGCTGGCTCTATTCGGGCCCAATGGCGCGGGCAAGACGACGCTCATCCGCATCCTGGCCCTGCTGAGCAAAGCCACCGCCGGCCACGTTCGGGTTGGCGGGATTGAAGCGAGCCGCGCGGGTGCGGCACTCCGTCGATACATCGGCATGGTCTCCCACGCGCCGCTGGTGTACGATAGCCTCACCGGCGAGGAGAACCTGCAATTCTTCGCCCGCATGTATGACTTGAACGACGCTCAACAGCGTATCCGGCACGTACTTGAGCAGGTAGGGCTGACCCACCGTCGACGCGACCCGGTGCGCACCTACTCGCGAGGGATGGTCCAACGGCTGGCCATCGCCCGAGCCATCCTGCACGACCCACCAATCCTGCTCCTGGACGAGCCGGACACCGGGCTGGATCAACAGGCAGCAGAGATGTTGCACCATCTCATCCGGCGACTGAGCGGGGAGCGGCGGACGATCGTGCTCACCACTCACAACCTGGAGCGCGGGTTGGAGTGGGCCGACCGCGTCGCCCTTTTGGTCGATGGGAAGATCGCTTTCGAGACGCCCTGCGCCGCCATTTCGGCAGGCGAACTGCGGGACGCATACCGCACAATCGTGAGAGGGCACGAGACGTGAGCGAATCGGGGCGGGTAACAGCACGCGCGCGAACGGACAACAGTCCTCATGAATGGAACGCTCAGACCACGCGGGTAAGCCCGGCCAAGAGCTACCTGCGCAAGGTGTTGGCCATCACCTGGAAGGACGTCATCAGCGAACTGCGCACGCGCGAGATCTTCAGCGCGATGTTCGTCTTCGCGCTGTTGTGCGTCTTCATCTTCCAATTCGCCTTTGATCTGCAGGCGGAGAACACGCGCGTCCTCGTGCCCGGCGTGCTGTGGGTCACCATCGTCTTCTCCGGCGTGCTGGGACTCAACCGCTCCTTCGTGCTGGAAGCCGATAAAGGGTGCCTGGACGGCCTGCTCCTGGCTCCTGTGGACCGCAGCGCGATCTACTTCGGCAAGATGCTGGGTAACCTGATCTTCATGTCCGTCGTTGAGCTTATCATCCTGCCCCTATTTATGATTCTGTTCAACCTACCACTATGGCACCCTGGTATTCTGGTGGTCATTTTCCTGGGAACGCTGGGGTTCTCAGCGGTGGGGACGCTGTTCTCGGCGATGGCGGTGAATACCCGCACGAGGGAGATCATGCTTCCCATCCTGTTGTTCCCAGTCATCCTTCCCGTGCTCATCGCTGGGGTACGGATGACCGGCGGCTTCCTGGATGGAACTGCCCTGGCCGAGATGCAAAACTGGGCGCGATTGTTGGTCGGCTTCGATATCATCTTTCTGGCCATCGCGCTCATGACGTTCGATTATGTGGTGGAGGAGTGATGCAGCGAATCAGCGGACTGCTGGCCTCGAGGGAGGACAATGAAAGCTCGTGACATCGCCATGCTGACCCTGGACGTGATCGCCGGGGTAGCGGTGCTCATCGCGCTGTACATGGCGCTGGTTTGGGTGCCGGACGCGGCCAATCTCATCTCTCCCGACGAGAAGGTCGCTCAGCATATCTTCTACCTGCACATGGGGATGAACGTCGATGCGGGCCTGGGTTTCCTGGTCACGCTCATAGGGAGTGTACTCTACCTGCTCACAAGGCGCCGCATCTGGGACATGATCGCTGTGTCCTCGGCGGAGCTCGGCGTCGTCTTTGCCACAGCCGTGTTGGCCACCGGATCGCTTTGGGCCAGGCCGACGTGGAACACGTGGTGGACGTGGGACCCCCGGCTCACCACGGCTGCCATCGTCTGGCTGATCTATATCGCCTATCTGATGCTTCGCGGGGCCCTGGAGGGCGCGGAGCAGCGAGCCCGGTTCTCTGCCGTGTATGGGATCTTCGCCTTCCTCAGCGTCCCTCTGACCTTCATGTCGATCCGCTGGTGGCGCACGATCCACCCGACGGTGTTCAGTGGAAGCAACCCCGGCGCCCAGGGCGGCTTCTCGCTCGGGCCGCACATCCGGCTGACGCTGTTCGTGTCCATGATCGCGTTCGCCCTCATGTACGCAGCGTTGATGGCCCACCGTGTGCGGCTGGAACAAGACGCCCAGGCGGTACAGGAGCTGAAAGAGCAGCTCTTATGAATGATCGCACTACAACTGATGGGAGGTAGTGCACATGACGTATCTGGCCGGTGCCTTCGCCGTTGCCTGGCTGTTGACCTTCGCTCTCGTGATATCAATGATACAACGCCAACGACGGCTGGAACAGGAGATAGCAGCTCTGCGCGAGATCCTGGAAAAGCAACGTTAAAGGGCTGTTTTCTGTTCCTCGCGAGGATCAATTCTGATTACCAGATACTTTACTGTACGCCCAAGCTGGAGAGCCCAATCTGACAAGCACAGATTAGGTAACAGGCTCGCTCAACGACAACACCTGTACGACCTCGGGCTCATCCCGGTATTTGAGCAGATGCAGTGCTTCCAGGCGTAACACCTCCGGGAACAAAGCCCGATAAATATTGCAATAAGGTGATTTCACATCATAGCGGCCCGTCACGCGGTAGGTGACCAAGGGACAACCTCCTGCGCACCAGTACCGCCACGGACAAGTCCTGCGGTCCTCCTTCTCGTCCACGGGCAGATTTTGAAGTCCCCAAGCAGCACTTCGAGCCGCTTGAAGCGGATCGCTCACACTTAAGTCAGAATCAGTCTGATGAGGTGCTAGGGTAACTGTTTACCGTTCTCCTACTAGACCCCATTGGCATCCGGTGAGCGATGTAGATGAAGACGCTCTAGGCTCCGAATTTCCACCACTTAAACTTAAGATATAATTATAGTAGTGATCCGTTGCTCGGTATGATAACGTATGCTATCATCTTTCCTGGCTGTTGACCGCGTTTTCTCTTGGCCGATCTCTTGCGGGTCTGGTAGGGGGTGTTTCGGAAGATGGGCCGCCGTTTACGGGTAAGCATTTCGCTGAGACAGGTTTGGGCGGCGTTGCCTGCATTGGTCCTGCTGGCTGCTGTTTGGGGACTCGGAGAGATCGCCCCGCACGATTTCTGGTGGCACGTCCGTACAGGACAGCTGATGTTGGAGATGAAGCATATTCCCCATGTTGACCTGTACACGTTTACCCATTTTCATGAGCCTTGGACATATCAGGCGTGGCTGATGGAGATCGGATTATACCTGATCTACCGTACTGGCGGTGCCCCTTTGACGCTTTTCGTTCATGCCATCGTGATCGTCGCCGGCTACATCTTGGTGCAGCGGGAGCTGGTGCGAATTACTCATGGTGATATGCCATTAGCCGCTGTTGCGACGATTGGGGGGGCTGTGCTGGGTGAGCAAAATTGGGCTGTGCGGCCGCAGAGTATCTCCTTCTTGTTCTTCGGCCTTACTTTGTCCTTGCTCCTGCGTTACGAGGAGAAGCAGGGCGCTCAATTGTGGTGGCTTCCCATCATCTTCCTGGTTTGGGTGAATGCTCATGGAGGATTCATTTTCGGCCTCGCTTTAGTAGGGGCGTTCGCCGTGGGGAAGCTTTGGGACGTCTACCGATCGGGGGAGAGGAGATGGCCTGTGCGGGATTTGATGTTGCCTCTGGCCCTGACTGTATTCGTTTTGGCCCTGAACCCCGTTGGCCCTATGGGGATAGTCAAGTATGTCCTGGGATTTGTGCGTAGCCCCGGCACTCGGACGCTTAACGCTGAGTTTCGGCCTACCACAATCCGCACTCTGACCGGTGCCTTGTTTACCTTCGTATCCCTTGTCCTTGTGAGCGTTCTCGTCTGGTCACGCTATCGCCCTGCCGCGTGGGAGACGATCGCATTAGTGGGGTTTGGTCTCCTGGCGTTGTGGGCGATACGGGATCCACCTTGGTTTGGCTTTGTGGCCGCTCCCGTTATCGCTCGAGCGAAAACTTATGCTGTTCCCCGACCTAAATTAGCGTCCCGCGGGCGGCCTTGGGCCAATGCTGTCATTCTCGGCCTGTTGATCATCATGGCCATCATCTGCTTGCCCTGGTTCCGTTCGGCCTTCCCTGCCTGGAATCGACATCGTAGTGTGATCAAGCGTGGTACGCCCATCGCGGCTACTGCGTATATATGCGAACATTTACCGTCGGATGCCCGGGTTTTCAATGAGATGGGCTATGGGAGTTACATGATCTGGGGGTGCCCGCGCCTGCCCGTCTTCATAGATACACGCATTGAGCTTTACTCCTTCCAGGAGTTGAAGGAATACTTGGCTATTGGCTTCGGGAGGTATGACTGGCAGCAGCTACTGGCTCGATATGGGATCACGCATTTGCTTCTCAGCCGGGAGGTGCAGCCTCACTTAATCGAGGCTGCAGATGCCTCGCCGTGTTGGGAGGAGTTGTATCGTGATCGCTATAGCGTTGTGTTTGCCAGAAGGATGGGGGGAACGTGCTCTGGGCGGTGATCAGGCGACGAAGGCGCGTGTTGCTGTGGGGTGGTTTTGCTATCGCGCTGGCCTTGCTGGCTGTAGAGCTTAGACACTGGGCTGCCGCGGGATTCGCCCTCTCTGTAGATGATTTCGTCGAATATTGGGCTGCGGGCCGGCTGTATTTGAGTAAGCTTAATCCATACGATCCATTGGCACTCCTTAAGGTACAGGAGACGGCGGGGTGGCTTAACCACAGGCCGTTGATGATGTGGAATCCACCCTGGACACTGGCTGTCGTCATCCCTTTTAGCGCGCTCGTGTATCGAGCGGCACGTCTGATCTGGTTTCTCGTGCAAAGCGCGCTCATCCTGGCCGGGGGTGGGGTGTTATGGCATCTTTATAGGCCTGAGGACAAGAGGTGGTGGCTGGGTGGGCTCGTCGGTGTTTGTTTCGCCCCATCTCTATTTGCGATGGGGGTGGGTCAGATATCCCCTATGCTTTTCGGGGGATGGGTAGCCTTTCTTTGGCTGGTGCGACACCGACGAGATATTTTGGCAGGGATAGCGTTGTTTTTTGTCACCTTCAAGCCACACTTGCTCTATCTCTTCTGGATATTTCTGCTCTTGTGGACATGGCGGACGCGGCGATGGCGAGTCCTGGCCGGATTGGCGGCGGCGTTGGTCGTCGCCATGTTGACGCTGACGGCTTACTCACCGGCGCTTGTTTGGCAGTACGTGACCGCGATGGTGCAAAGGCCGCCGTTGTACTGGGCCACACCCACTTTGGGGACTTTGTTGCGCCTCATTTTTGGCTATGATCGTGGGTGGTTGCAGTTCGTTCCCTCGTTGATAGGGGCTCTATGGGGTCTTGTCTTGGCCGGCCGGTGGGGGGAGCGGTGGAATTGGATGGAGGCAGGCCCTCTTATCCTGCTCTTATCCCTCGTTACGTCCGCTTATGGATGGTCTTTCGACCAGATCATGTTGTTGCCAGCCGTGATCCGGTCAGGCGCTCTGGTGCTCACGTACCCTCGTCGGCGGTGGATGTGGGTGTTCGGTTTCGTTGTATTCGAGGGCGTCGCTTTAGCACAGAATATTGCCAGGCTTAATGATGTGGGATTTGTATGGGTGGCTCCGGTGTGGCTCTGCCTGTATCTCCTCTTGCTTCCGGCCGAGAGATGGCACATGTGATGTGAAAGGAGACGGAGTGCGGGTCTGGATTATTGAGCCGTATTGTACGGGATCTCACCTGGCTTGGGCGGAAGGGTACGCTCGAGCTACGCGCCACCGGGCAAGCGTGTTATGCATGGCCGGACGTTTTTGGAAGTGGCGCATGCAAGGCGGGGCGATGGAGTTGGCGCGACAGGCGTTTGACCTGATGAGGCAAGGTGAGTGTCCAGATGTGATCCTGGCGTCCGACATGCTGAACTTGCCCGCTTTCCTCAGCCTGATACGGCTCCATCTAGCTGATGTCCCGGTCGTCCTCTATTTTCATGAGAATCAATTGACCTATCCACCGCCGCCGGGTGAGAAGCGGGATTTGACCTACGGTATGATCAACTGGCTGAGCGCTTTGGCGGCCGATCGCCTATGTTTTAATTCCCGCTTTCATCTAGAGCAGTTCTTTGATGAGTTACCCAGGCTTTTGAAGCATTTCCCTGACTATAACCATCTCGATCTGATTGACATGGTACGCTCCCGGGCGGAGGTGTTGCCCGTTGGG
>JAGHDS010000213.1 GCA_021159845.1 Anaerolineae bacterium | reverse complement strand
TGCCTCCCCCTTACGTCGAGGAACTCAGCCGGCTGCAAGATGCCGTGCCACCCGCCCCCTGGCCGGAGATCCAAGCACACATCGAGTCGGAGCTGGAAGCCCCGTTGGAGGAGGTGTTCGCGAGCTTTGACCCGGAGCCTATCGCCGCCGCGTCGCTGGCGCAAGTGCATGGAGCCCGGCTGCATGACGGCAGTGCCGTCGTAGTTAAGGTCCAGCGTCCGGGCATCCGCCGCGTCATCGATGTAGATCTGGAGATCCTGTATAACCTGGCGCAGCTTGCTCAGACGCGCACCCTGCTCGGTGAAATTTACGATCTGACGGAGATTGCCGAGGACTTCGCCACAACGCTGCATAACGAGCTGGACTACCGGCGTGAGGCGCGCAACGCTGATCGGTTTCGCCAGAACTTTGCCCATGAACCCTACCTGTACATCCCGAGAGTTTACTGGGAGTACACGACGGGAAGTGTCCTCACCCTGGAACGCATTCATGGCATCAAGATCAATGACATCGCTGCGCTGGACGCGGCCGGTTTTGACCGCAAGCAGATCACCCTGAACGCGGCGCGCATTGTCATCAAGGAGGTTCTAGAGGATGGGTTCTTCCATGCTGACCCCCATCCAGGTAACTTCGTGGTGATGCCCGGTCACGTCATCGGGGCTATGGACTTCGGCATGGTCGGCTACATTGATCACTGGCTGAAGGAGGACTTGGTCCGGCTCTATGTCGCCTCGGTCCGGCTTAACAGCGATGCCGTGGTCGAGCAATTTATCCGCATGGGGGCCGCGCGGGGGCGTGTGGATCGGGAGAAGCTTCGCCGTGATCTGGTGCGCTTGCTGACCAGATATCGTGGGATGCCACTCAAGGATATCAGTGCCCAGGCGATCATCAATGATGCTATGCCGGTCGTCTTCCGCCATCACCTGCACTTTCCATCAGACCTATGGCTGTTGGGCAAAACGCTGGCGATGATGGAGGGACTCGCTCGCCAGCTAGACCCGGATTTTGACATCTTCGCCGTCAGCGAACCCTACGTGCGACGATTCCTGCGCGAGCTGTACTCACCGACCGCTATAGGGCGCCGCGTGATCGATGGGATCATGGACTGGAACGAGTTCTTCCTCGATATTCCCCGGCGCGCCCCGCTTCTGTTTGACCAGCTCTTGCAAGGGGAGACCCGGTTGATCTTCCGGTTGGACCAGTCGGATCACATTTTGAGGCGATTAGATCGGCTGACCAACCGGTTGGCCATCAGCGTTCTGACGGCGGCGTTGATCCTCTCCCTGGCGCTCCTTTTCCCCACGCTGAACCTGGCCCGGCCGTGGGCGTTCACCACCTGGCTCATCACCATCGGCTTTGCCGCGGCGACCCTATTGGGCCTCTGGTTGCTCATATCGATTTGGCGCTCCGGCCGACGATAGGGAACGAGAAAGTCCCTACTCACTGATGTCAACCGATCCCCGCGCTGTAACAGGGGCCGCGGGACTCATCCTTCTGATCCTGGAGGGGATGAGAGCTCAATGACATACGTCGCGTATGGCTCCAGCGTCGCTAGCGGCTGATACCCGGTGAACCCACCGCGATCGTTGACCACAGGAGCGCGAACAGTCTCCCCCCTTAGAAGCTCAATCGGCGCTCCGGCCTCATCGAGCTGACGCAACGGGCCCGCATCCAGGCTCAAGCTGTAGTCCGATACCGACTCGCCGCCCAGGTTGATCAGGACCAGCACCACTTCGTCCTGAGTATAGCGCAGGAAAGCGTAGAGCCTCCGGTCTGCCACGTTCACCTCCTGCCAATCGCCCAGTCGTAGTGCCGGATGAGCGGACCGAAGATGGATCAGCTGCCGGTAATGGTTGAACAGCGAGCCTGGATCGCGTGCCTGTGTGGCCACGTTCACGTCGCGATAGTCAGGCTGCGGCATTCGCCAGGCAGCGGCAGCCGTGGTGAATCCGGCATTGTCAGCATCCGACCACTGCATCGGCGTGCGGATGTTCTCATCGGGTTTGTCCCCTCGCTGTCCGATCTCCTCGCCGTAGTACAAGAAGGGCACGCCCGGCCCCGTCAGAAGCAGGCTGGCTGCCACCTTTGCCTTGTTCACGTTCCCATGCAACTGGGTCATCACCCGCGGCTGGTCGTGATTGGTCAGGAAGGTGGCGAATTGGTTCAGCGGATAGCGCTCCATTACCAGGCGATGGGCTCGTAACACGTCGCCCCGATCGCTGAACCGGGCACTTTGCAGCATCGCTCGCGCTGTGTCGAACTCGAAGACCAGGTCGAGTTGATCGCCGACGTATTTGGCCGCCTCTACCGTCGGGCTCCATACCTCGCCCACAGTGAGCGCATTCGGGTTGATGCGCTTGTAGAAAGTGTAGAAGCCGCGCAGCCATTCATGAGTCTCGGGGGTGTTCTCCTGTACACGTCCCTCTTCGATCAAGTGTTTCACCGCGTCCAGGCGGAATCCGTCCACCCCCATGTCCTCCAGCCAAAACCGGATCACTTTCTCCATCTCGGCGGTCACGGCCGGATTGTCGTAATTCAGATCAGGCATCCCCTTCCAGAAGATACCGTAGTAATACCCCGTGGCGGTGCAATGCCAGACGCGCTGCCCCCATGGTCCCTTGTAGCC
>JAGHDS010000324.1 GCA_021159845.1 Anaerolineae bacterium | reverse complement strand
CTGCAATACACGGATGGTTACGCGGAGTCCTTCTACGCGTTCGCCAACAACGTGAATACCGTTGACGGGGGAACGCATGTCACCGGCTTACGCTCGGCGCTGACACGCTGCTTGAATGACTACGCTCGTAAAAACGGGTTCCTGCGGGAAAACGACCCCAATTTCACGGGTGAGGACACTCGTGAGGGCCTGACGGGAATCCTCAGCGTCAAGATGGAGGAGCCCCAGTTTGAGTCTCAGACGAAGGCGAAGCTGGGTAACGCCGAGGTGAAGAGTCAGGTGGAATCGGTCGTCTACGAGGCGTTCAGTGCTTGGCTGGAGCAGAACCCGCGCGCGGCGAAGACCATCGTGGAAAAGTGCCGCACCTCGGCGCGGGCGCGCGAGGCTGCCCGGCATGCCCGGGACCTGGTGATCCGCAAGAGTGCCCTGGAGAGCATGACCCTGCCCGGCAAGCTGGCTGACTGCTCAGAGCGGGATCCGATGAAAAGCGAGTTGTACATCGTCGAGGGGGATTCGGCGGGTGGATCGGCCAAACAGGGCCGTGATCGGCGCTTTCAGGCCATCCTGCCGCTGCGTGGTAAGATCCTCAATGTCGAGAAGGCCCGGCTGGATAAGGCCCTAGCTAACAAGGAGATCCAGGCGCTCATCACAGCTTTGGGATGTGGCGTGGGGGAGCAGTTCGACCTGAAGAATTTGCGCTATGGTCGCGTGATTGTGATGACGGATGCGGATGTCGACGGCGCCCACATCCGTACCTTGTTGCTGACGCTGTTCTTCCGCTACATGCAGCCGTTGATTGAGAATGGGCACCTGTACATCGCCCAACCGCCGCTTTATCGCATCCAGGTTGGCAAGGAACACACTTATGTGTACACAGAGGAGGAGAAAGAAGAGGTGCTCAACCGGCTGGACGGCCGCAAGGTTGCCATCCAGCGGTACAAGGGGTTGGGCGAGATGAATCCCGAGCAACTGTGGGAAACCACCATGAATCCAGAAAACCGCACGCTCCTTCAGGTGACATTAGAAGACGCGGCCGCGGCGGATCGGACCTTCGATATGCTCATGGGGACGGCCGTGCCTCCACGTCGGCGATTCATTCAGACACATGCCCGTCGTGTGCGCAACTTGGACGTATAAAGCTATTCATCTGATGTAGGGCTAGGGGAAGGGATGAGAGATCCGGCTCGGATGGGGAGCCTCTGTTTGGGGGGAGAGTGCGGCGTGACTGAACCCTCGCCGGGGCGAGAGTCCGGTATGGACATCAGGAGCGAACAGAGGCCCGGCTTCTCCGAGGAGCCTGGCCTTTCCTCTGGCGTCCGGTGAACGATGTAGACCGAGGACCCGGCGAGGGCCCCCGGGAAGAAACCCGGCTTTTTCGAAAAGCCGGGTTTCACCAACATTCGGCGGGCGATGTGGATAAAGACGCTTTCGGTATCAGTCGGCTAGTTCCAGGTGCTTTGGCGGCGGGCGGCCCTCATTCCCCAGGCTCCCTTCTCCCACGCCTGTGGGAAGAGGGCGCGATTCGGCTTGTGGCGCAGCTAATTCCCTTACTCTTACTCCAACGGTGATAGCTGCGCGACTGGGGTGGTTTGACATGGTGGCTTTCTATCCGTATAATCGCTATGAGAATCCACCTGGGAGGTATAGGCCATGATCGGTGTCACGGAGATGCGCAAAGGAACAGTCGTTGAGATTGATGGGGAGCTATACCGGGTCCTGGAGTACCAGCATTACAAGCCGGGGCGCGGGAATGCCATCATCCGCACGAAATTGCGCAATCTCCGTAGTGGCGCCACGATCGACCGCACGTTCACCTCTGGAGATCGGGTTCAGGATGTCCGTTTGGACCACCACACCGTGCAGTACCTTTATCGCGATGGGGATACTTATTACTTCATGGACCTGGAGACTTTTGAGCAGCCGGGGCTCAGCGCGGAGATGCTCGGCGACGCCGTGAACTATTTGACCGAGGGGGTGACCGTCGAGATGGAGACGTACGAGGGGGAACCGATCGATATCCAGCTCCCCACGACGGTCGATCTGAAGGTTGTGGAGGCAGAACCTGGTTTTGCCGGTGATACCGCCTCAAGTGCCACAAAACAAGTCACAGTAGAGACCGGGCTGACGGTGCAGGTTCCGCTTTTCATCAACGAGGGTGATGTCATCCGGGTGGATACTCGAGACGGCAGCTACGTCACGCGCGTTTGACCCGGCGTCGGGTGGTCCTCTCCGCCACCCTAGCTCAATCGGTAGAGCAGCCGCTTCGTAAGCGGCCGGTTATCGGTTCAAGTCCGATGGGTGGCTCTGGTTACCCGCTCTGGTCGTGTCGTTTCACAGTCACACCAAGGAGGCGGTCGTGGTATGCCTCCTTTTTCTATTCCATAAGTCATGATGCCTGGGGTGTGGAGTCCTCGCCGTGCATTAAGTGGGCGACAGGCAGTATGGCCCTGGGCGATCGGAGAGCGCCTGGTTGTTGTGTGGCGTTCTCCAAATCCTGGGCTGGTTGTCAGATGGCTTGCATCGGGAGACCCGAATCTCGCGGAAGCCTGGTCCCGGTGGCGTTGGACTTTCGTTTGAGGGGCTGGGCGTATGGAGAGGATGCTTCCTCGAGGGGACCGCGCAGAGCCTCTGATGGCCAAAATTCAAAACCCTAATTTCTGCACAGGAGGGGCGATAATGGCAAGTAAGGTATTCTTCGGGGACGCTCGGCAGGCTCGCTTGCGTGCAGAAGAAACACTGCCCATGAAGCTGGATCGTATCCTTGATGCGCTCCATTTGCGTGATCGCGTCAAGGGTGAGACGGTGGCGATCAAGATGCATTTGGGTGGCAACGTGGGGTATTCGACCGTCCACCCGGTGTTCGTGCGGCGCGTCGTCCAGGCGGTTAAGGATGGGGGGGGAAAGCCGTTCGTTACCGACCACGCCAGCAGTGCAATGACGGCCTGGCAGCGTGGCTACACTGAGGAAACATTGGGCTGCCCCATCTACCCTGTAGCCGGCCCTGACGAGAAGTACTATTACGTACATAAGAAGGAGTACAAGAACGTTAAGGAGTGGGGCATCGCAGGGATGGTTCAGGACGCCAGCTTCCTCATCGACCTGGCCCATGTCAAGGGGCATCCGTCATGTGGCTTCGGCGGGGCGTTCAAGAACCTGGCTTTGGGCTGTGTGATCCGTGAGACCCGTAGCGCTATGCACGACACGGTACATTATGATAAGTACTGGTTTAAAGAGAAGTGCCCCGACGCGGCCACCCGCCAGAAGATCGTCGAGTCTTGTCCGTTTGGCGCTCTGACGCTGGATAAAGAGGATCCGGAGGAGATCCACATTCACTTCGATAATTGTAATCAGTGTGGGCGGTGCTTGCGTGTGGCGCCTCCGGGTTCGCTGAAGATCGATCCGGTGAACTTTGCGTCTTTCCAGGAGGCTCAGGCGATCGCTACCAGTTTGGTCCTGGGCACATTCGAGCCGGGTAAGATGATCTTCATCAACCTGGCGACCCATATGACGCCGGTATGTGACTGCTTCGGGTTCACCGGGCTGCCTATCCTGCCTGATGTAGGCGTCTTCGGCTCGGATGACATCGTGGCATTGGAGCAGGCCACATTGGATGTCATCGGCCGTCACCGCCTGATCGAGGAGAACGTGCCCGCCTCTATGGAGGTCCACACCCGAGATGGACATCCCTTCCAGTGGCTCCACGGCCCCTATAAGAACCCTTACTGGGTTGTGGAATATGGGGAGAAGCTGGGCCTGGGCTCCCGGGAGTATGAGCTGGTGGATATCATGCCGCTGGAGAAGATCGAGCGGGCGCCGCTGAGCTACATCCCCGCTGATCAGATGTAGCCTTGCCTCAAGGAGGGTAAAGCGTTGTCGTTTCTATGAGCTGCCCGAATGCGAGATGCGCTCGTGGCCGTGTTCTGATTGTCAAAACACACTGAGAGTGCTACAATGAGCCCGGGTAAGACGTGTCTGTCAAGCCCGGGCTTTACTATTTCCCCTTTTTGGTATCGTCATCGGCCCTCGGACGTGACATGGACGAGAATGACAGGAGGCATAGAGATGAAGCGCCGAACGTCCTGGCGATGGATCGCCATCAGTGTGGTTGTGGCCAGCCTGGTAGTCCTATTGCTCCCCGGGCCGGCGATGGCCTGCGCTCCCACATACCACCGCGTGCAACCGGGGGAGACGCTCTCCAGTATTGCTGCCCGATATGGCGTTAGCGTCTGGAGGATAGCTCAGGCCAATGGGATCGCCAACGCGAATTATATCTACGTGGGGCAGCTGTTGCGGATCCCGGTTTGCTATCCGTCTGCTCCGGGCCCGCGTCGCGTGCATGTCGTACGGCCGGGGGAGACGCTTGCCATGATCGCCGCACGGTATGGCGTTAATCTATGGCGGTTGGCTCGCGTAAATGGGATCTGGAATATCAACCGCATTTACGTCGGACAGCGGCTGATCATCCCCGGCTACTACGCCCCGGCGCCGTCTCCTTGGCCGCCATATCCGTATCCACCAGCACCCTCGCCAGCGCCACCATCGCCGAGTTGTAGCACCACACCGACGTTGGGCTTTGGTCGGGTCTGGAACTCCTATCCTGGCGTGCGTGCTGCCTTGGGGTGCCCTAAGGCTTCGGAGTTTTCCGTTGACGCCACGCAGCAGCGGTTCCAACATGCTGTGATCATCTGGCGGGCGGATGAGAACCGGTTCTGGGCGTTATGGAACAATCACACCTGGGGCGAGTACGCCGCGAGCGAGTGGTATAACGTCGCCTGGCGGTTGGGTTGGGCTGTAGATGCGGGCACGTTGACCAAGGTCTCCGTCCAAGATTTCGACGGCGGGCACATGTTGTGGACGTCGTCACTGGGAATCTACGTGCTCTATAACGGCGGTGCCTGGCAGCATTTCGACTGATCTCTTTGGACCGGATCGATTCGGGATGGCGGGGGCCCACATCCCCGCCATCCCAGGTGAAGTGGTGCTTCAGCGCGTCCCCTGATCGTAGCTTTTTCACCCTCTCCATTGGCATTGTCGTGGCCTTTTGCTTGTGATGTTGGCCGCGCGTTGCCACCTTCGCTTGTCTGTTGCCTCGCGGATGGGATGGATGATGGTGGTTTTTTCTGGTGGTCATGGTCCTGTGTTCGTAGGGCGTGCTGTTGCCCGTAGGGGGGAGATTCCATGTGTGATACCTTGGTCGCGGTCGGCGAGGCGACAGCCGACGGCACGGTCATCTTGGCGAAGAACAGCGATCGTGAGCCCAATGAGGCTCAGGTGCTGACCTATATCCCCCACATGCGACATGAGCCCGGGGATGTAGTCAGGTGTACCTATCTCGAGATCCCCCAGGTAGAGGAAACCTATGCCGTGTTGCTGTCCAGACCCTTCTGGATGTGGGGAAGCGAGATGGGGGTGAATGAACATGGGGTGGCGATCGG
>JAGHDS010000263.1 GCA_021159845.1 Anaerolineae bacterium | reverse complement strand
GCTCGATCTCCTTGGCAACGGTGACGCCGTCATGGGTGATGGTGGGCGCACCCCACTTCTTGTCGAGGGCAACATTGCGGCCCTTGGGACCCAGAGTGGTCTTCACGGCGCTTGCCAGCGTGTCCACTCCGATCTTCAAATTCCGACGAGCTTCCTCCGCAAAGACTAACTGCTTAGCAGGCATCGCTCACTCCCTCCATCTCTCCACTCAACTTAGTCCTTCACATCACCGTTTCACTGTTCGACGATTGCCAGGATGTCCGACTCACGCAACACCAGGACCTTGTGGTCCCCGTCCAACTTCACCTCGGTGCCCGCGTACTTGGCATAGATCACTCGATCGCCTGTCTTGACATCCATCGGGATGCGCTTGCCGCTGTCATCTCGGGCCCCTGGCCCAACGGCAATCACTTTGCCCTGCTGCGGCTTCTCCTTAGCCGTCTCCGGCAAGATGATGCCACCGGCAGTGCGCTCCTCCTCCTCGATCGGCTCGACGACGACACGGTCTCCCAACGGGCGCAATTTGACTTCTGCCATACCTTCCTCCTAACTATTCTGGACTATATAGCACGAGATCTAAGGCGGGCCGGCTGGATCCAACCAACCGCTGTGAGTCCCACTTCCTGCTCATCCCTACCAGCGAGGCCGACGCGAGCCGTGGCCTGCATCCTACCCAGGCCACGGCTTATACGCATTCCGTTGATGCGGGGATGAGTCAAGATCACTTCGTCGTAACCTTGATCACCTTGGGGCGAATCGCCTCCGCTTTGGGGATACGCAATGTCAACACACCGTTCTGGAAGGTCGCTTCCGCCTTGTCCGGGTCTACCGGCACATTGAGTGTCAGCGTCCGGGAGAATTTACCGTAGGTCCGCTCTTGCAACACATAGTTGACGTTCTCTACAGGGCCAGGGATCTCACCGCGAATCGTCAAGGTTTCCCCTTCCAGTGTGATCTCCACATCATCGGGCTCCACGCCGGGGATCGACGCGATGATCACCACCTCTTCCGGCGTCGTGTAAGCATCCACCGGAAGACGCCACTCCTGTTCCTGGGTCCCCCGTCGCGTCCACCCGGACCTGGACAGACTCTCCTCGATCAGGCGGTCCATTGCCTGACGCAGACTCATGATATCACTGATTGGGTCCCATCGCGTCAGATCGCTCATGATGTCTCTCCTTTACACGTCACAATAACCGTCAGCCTCCACCTTCACCGATTCACTCAACCGAGCACAATCTACCGATGCGCTATTAGAAAGACATTAGCGCGTTGTTAGCATTTTGTTAGATGGCATCTGGCGCGATCTCGACCACCTTTCCTGTGCGGCCCGATTCCTTCAACGCCAGTGAGAGTTGCAGCGCGCGGAGACCATCCAGCCCGTTTGCTCGCGGCTCTTTACCTTCCTCCACGCAGCGCACGAAGTCCGTGATCTCACCGGAGAATCCACCTGCCTCCGTGCGTAAGAAGTGATGCACCTCCTCCGCAGAATCCCCGCGTAGCTGCCAACGGAGCAGGATAGGCTGGTCCAAGGGACCTTCCACCTCGGCCAGTGCATCGTCGTAGGCCAGCGACCATCGTTCGCTGTGGTTGTCCGTCCACTCCGATACGCACCCTGCGCTCAGCGCAGCCACCGAGCCATTGGCGAAGCGTAGCACGGCCACCACTTCAGCGGGCACCGTCTGGGAATGAGCCGTAGAAAAGAAGTTCGTCGTCTGGGCGTAGAGCGAGCTCACCTCGCCGCAGAAGTAGCGCAAGAGATCCAGCGCATGCCCGGCCGCCTCCACCAGAGGGCCACCTCCATCGGCCTCATCCCAGAACCATTGCTTGTTCACTGGCCCATGCTGATACTTGACCGTGATGACGAGCGGTACCCCAAAAGTGGCTTCCTTTGACTTAAGCCACTCATAAGCTGGGGCGTATCGCTTCTTAAACCCGATGGCTAATATCACCCCGGCTTCTCGGCAGGCAGCGATCATCTTTCGGCCGTCTTCCAATGTGGGGGCCATTGGCTTCTCGCAGAGGACGTGCAGGCCGCGAGCAGCCGCGGCCTCCGTCAGTGTGCGATGGGTGCGCGGCGGTGTGCAGATACTGACCGCGTCCAGCTCCGCCTCCTCGATCATACGTATGCCGTCGGCATAAGGCCTCGCATTGTACCGAGCTGCCGTCGCCTCGGCCAGCGCCTCGTTCACGTCGGCCACGGCCACGATGCGAACGCTCGGGAGAGCATGGTAGTGCTGCAGGTGCACCTGCCCGATCCCCAGCCCGATTACTCCGACGCGCACAGTCATCGTTCCACTCTCCTATCCCTATCATGAGTGCACTTCCCCAGGTGGAAGCTCACCAGCGGCCTTGTCGATAACTCGCTGGAGCGCCTCCAGCGCTCTTTCCAGATGTTCCTCGCGGACGAGCAAATGATCGGTGGAGAAGGCCGAGACCACCAACAAGGGGATCCCCTCCGCGGCCAGCGCCTGGGCGAGGGGCGCCAGATATCCGGCCACGTCCAGGGAGATCGTCTGTTCCAGGGTGATGAGGCGCCAGCCGGGTTCCACCGCGGCGCCACTCCAATCCCTTGCCATCCGCTTCCACACCGTTTGTGACACCAGGACCGTCGTCTCCTCGGGGGAAACGGTGAGTGACAGGAATGCATGGGGACCCACTCGGTCGAGCTGCTCCCACAGCGCCGAGTAGGCCCCCACTGATAGCCGGACCAAAACGAGCCTCTCCTCAGCCACACGCAGGCGCGTGGCGGCCAACAGGGCTCGTGTTGCCCCTGTCATCATCTTCCCGCTCAAATCACCTCCAGGAAGTTACGATCTGGGAGCGGTGGGAAGGGCGCGTGCGGCTCCGCCTGATACCAGAACCCCACCGACGCGATGTCGTCTTGCAGCGGCAGATAACGCGGCTGTCCCCCCATCGGCGATCGCCACCCCAATGCCTGGATAGTCACGCGCAGATCCTGCTCGAACCGGATCGGGTCCATGATATGCCAGCGGTACATACCGAAACGCTGCTGGCTACGATACAAACCGTCCGGGATGATCACCTGTGGCAGGCCACTGAAGGGGGCGGAGAAGGTACAATACTGCCCCTCGGGCTGTTCGAAATCCCATGCGCCGCCGAAATAATCCTCCGTGCCCGTGCCGCAGATCGTGGGGAACTCCCCATCGCCGTCGATATAGAACTTCACCTCGCCTTCGCCCCACCAGCCGTTGTTGTGGACGCCCCAGGCGATGTAGGTACCCACGTAGTGCCCCCATCCCTTTACGCCGTCCAGGATGGTGTGCACTTCCATGTAAGGCAGTGGGTTGCTCCGACGCCACTGGGCATGGAAGTAAGCGGCGTCGTCGGGTACATCAGTGAGGGTATAGTCGATCTGGTAGTAGAAGCCCTTGATCTCGTCGTCGCCCAGATTCTCGATGGTGATGCGAGCTGACTCGCGGAACGGCATCTCCCAATAGGAGTTGAACCCTCCAGCGGGGTTCACGGCCACCGGCAGCGAGGCGATATTCGCTCGCTCACACCACCCCATGCAGAAGAAATCGCCCAACGGAGTCTCCACACTGGGTGATTCCTCGTCATCCCAGTACATGCGCAGAACGATACGACGCCACGCGCTGGGATGCACCGTTAGCCAGATATGCTGAATTGCTCCCGGCCCCTGGATGTCCGCCAGGGTGACGGTGGCATTCCCCGGCACGTGAATGGACGGAGATACCTTCCACCCCCGCCCCAGCTCTCGCGCGGCGATAGCGCCTGTGCCCTCCGTCGCCATTCCGCCCTTTCCCTTCTCCCCTGTGAAATTCTCGGCGCTGATGGAGCGGGTAACAGCGTGAGAGAGACGCGAGAGATTCCCCAGGCTCATGTGCAAGCCATTGAACTGTGGCATAGTGTCCTCCTTTCCTCCTGTGATCATACGACGGTCGCGGGCATCGGTGCTGCGGACTCCGTCTCCGTCTGGATGAACTGAGTCAGTGCCAGAGCGATGAGGACGATGGCAACACCAAACAAGAACGTGAACTGCGAGCCGAAGAGCGCCCAGACCCATCCCCCGGCCACTGGCAGGACCACGGCTGCGATGTGGTTGATGCTCTGGGCAACGGACACGTTCCCTGTGATGTCATCGGGCGAGACGGCGATCTTCTTGAAGTATGAGGAAAGCGCCAACCCCATCCCTCCAAGCACGCTGTCCATCACGAAGAGCACATAGAGCAGCCGCAGCCACGGCGCGTACGCGTATCCAAGGAAGATTCCGGTCAGCAATATGTAGTTGATCGTGAGCATCCGGCGTTCACCGAACCGGGCGACCAGTTTGCCGATCTGTGGTGCGGCGTACAGGTTGATCAGGCTGTTGACCAGATAGAGCAGCGCCGTTTGTTGAGTGCTGATACCGTATTTCTTGACGAGCAGGAAGATCGCGAAGGTGCTGGCGATGTGCCGTCTGCTCCCCATCAGGAAGGTCAGCACGTAGTACAGCCAATATCGTCGGCGAATCGGCGACTTGCGTTTTGGCGCCTTACGTCCCGGTTGCTTCATAAAGGGGATCAACACAAGGCCCCCCGCGATCAATGCGACGCCGGACGCGTACAGGATGTTACGTTCCCCCACGCGGCTGACGACGAGAGCGGTAATCCCCGTGGCCGCGATGGAGGCCGCGGCCATTACGCCGTTGAGCTTTCCCAGGACATGAGCGACCTGTCTGGCATCCGCGACTAATAAGGTCACCGAGGACGTGCCGTTGGAGAAATAGTGGAACCCCACGCTGGTTACAAGCGTAGCCGTCAGCAACGCCATTACGCTATTCGAGCGCCCCGTCATCACGAGCCCGATGCCCAGGATAATGGTCGCCACCGTCATGATGCGCATCTCGGGGATGAGGAGCGCCAGCAGAGCGAACGTGAACCCGAGCAGTCCCGGGATCTCTCGCAGCGATTGTATCAACCCGATTTGCTCAGGACGTACACCAATATCGTCCACGGCGAAGTTATTGAAGACAGCCATCCAAATGCTAAAGCCGAAGAATAACAGGAAATTCGCAGCTGCCAGGGCCCAGAACAAACGACGATTGATCATGATCCTTTCTCCACTCCCAAGTGGTTTTCAAAGCTCCGCATGCGGAAGTGCCAGAGTGCTGAAGGGCTTTACTGTTTCCGTCCGGATGTTGCGCATCGTGAAGCTCCAAGCTATACTGCGATAGTAATGAGTGAGCGCAGATGACGCAGAAAAAGCCGATCTACGCAGATGGAAAGGGGAAAATCAGGGCGATCAGCGAGGATCTGCGTGCATCCTCGCCATCTGCGTCCTCATGTCTACCGACCGTCCATTTTCATCGTTATGCGATGTGCCGCCGCTCACGAGGACTGTAATCATGTCTGCGAGTAAGCGACATCTGCCCAAGGCCCCCCCGAGACGGCTCTATCCGGGACACCCATGGCTGACGCATAAGCGCATGGGCTGGCTGGCCAATCCCATCGCTTGGTCCAGGATCACGTGCACCCCAGCTTCCTTGATCCGGTGGTTCCGCTACCCCCCGTCGGTGGAGGAGCGTAACATTCGGAACGTGCTGGCGGATAGCGTGGGCGTAGGCATGGCCGCGGGGGTTGGGTCGTTCCTCTCGGTCTTCCTGGTACGTCTAGGTGCATCCGATTTCCTCATTGGCCTGCTGACGGCTATGCCCGCGCTGGCTGGGATGTTCCTCGCCATACCGGTAGGCCAGTTTCTCTCCCGACGGCGCCAAATCGTCCCCTGGTTTGCCTATGCTCGGCTGTGCGTCCTTTCCTGCTATGCGCTGACCGGGCTGGTGCCCTTTTTCCTCTCGTCCCACCGGGCGGAGGCGATCCTTATCATCTGGGGCCTGGCCACACTACCACAGACCATCGTCTCCGTATCTTTTACCGTGGTGATGGGGGCGGTGGCCGGGCCGCGGGGCCGGTTTTCCTTGATGAGCCGTCGCTGGGCCACACTTGGGTTCACGAACGCGGTCACGGCTTTCATCGTCGGTCAGGTATTGGGACTGATCGCGTTCCCACTCAATTATCAGATCGTCTTTCTGAGCGCCACGCTTGGGGGGTTCGTCAGCTTCTACTTCTCCAGCCGTATCACGTTGCCGGACCAGGAGCCCCCGTCGGCGTTACCCCGATCAGAGTCATCGCCCAGTCGTGTCCGACAGCGTCTCAATCAGGTGTTGGGCAACCGGGCTTTCCTCCGTTTCCTCATCGGCCAGTTCGTTTTCCGATGGGGATTAGTGCTTCCCGTACCGCTCATCCCCATCTATTGGGTGCGCCATCTCCACGCCAGCGATCAGTGGATTGGCCTTTTCAATACGACCCAAAGCGCCGTGTTGCTGGTCGCTTATCTGATGTGGAACCGTATATCGCGTCGGCGTGGGAAGCGCTTCGTGTTGCTCGCATCGACGCTGGGGGTTAGCCTGTATCCGGCGTTGACCGCCCTCACCACGCGGGTGGAGCCGATCATCCTGCTGGTGGCCCTGTTTGGAACCTTTCGCGCCGGTGTGGACCTGGTCTTCTTCGATCTGGCGCTCAGCACCTGCCCAGAGCGTGAGCGCCCATTCTATATCAGCATCTACCAGACCACGGCCTACACCGCGAACTTCCTGGCCCCCCTGCTGGGCGCAGCGATCTCATCCTGGATCGGCATCGCGCCGGCGCTGACCCTCGGCACCCTGCTGGGCATCGCGGGGTTCCTCCTCCTGGCTGTCCTGCGCGTCAATGACGAGGAGCCGTCTCCCGCCACATCGGCATGACCCGGGCTGCCGAGCTAGATGCGCACATGCCGCCACTTCCCCTGCCAGAATCGTCCTCCCATTAGTAATGCCTGAATACCAGCACTGATCACCAGCGTCCACCAGATGCCGTCCACGCCCATCCCTCCCCGCTGGGGAAGCAGCCAGGCCAGCGGAAGCTGGACCAGCCACAGGACGATCACGTTGATCACCATCGGCGATACCGTATCTCCAGCGCCGGTCAGCCCGCCATCCATCACCATGCTCAACATCAGGAAGAACTGGGAGAGCACCAAGATACGTATAGCGTGAACACTCGCAGCGGTCGTCGCCGGATCGTGGGTGAACAAACGTAGGATGGGCTCCGCGAAGAGCGCCAGCAGCCCTAGCAGGACGAGGGATATCAGGCTGACCGCCAGCGCGATCCAGTACACCGCCCGCGTCGCCCGATCAGGCTTTCGCGCGCCCAGGTTTTGTCCCACCATCGGTGGTGCGGCCCGGCTCAGCCCATTGCAGGGGATCAACACCAGCGTCATCACACGGCGTACCAAACTGAAGGCCGCCAGCGGCACCGAGCCATAGGCGGCTACAAAGCGCATAAAGATCGTGTTCGCCAGATTGGGCATTCCGCGCTGCACAACTGACGGCAGGGCGATGCGAAGGATGCGCTTCATCATAGGCCAATCCGGCCACAGATCGCGCCGGATGACCCGTACAGGGGCCCGACCCGTCGTCAGCAGGTAGAGGCCGAAGAACATCGCCAGCGTGTTGGATAGCACCAGCGCCAGTGCTGCCCCG
>JAGHDS010000111.1 GCA_021159845.1 Anaerolineae bacterium | reverse complement strand
GGGTCATTGGGGAGATTAAGGCGGTGTGGGTGCGGCACTTCGTGGGCTTTGGAAGCGATTTCTACTATCACGACTGGCACGCCTCGTGGCGCAATACCACGTCTTTGCTTTTGCAGAAGGGATCGCATGACATCGACATCATCCACTGGATTTCCGGGGCGTATACCGTCCGCACAGCGGCCTTCGGCGGGCTCGACTACTTCGGCGGGGATAAACCCAACGACTTGACCTGCCCCGAGTGCCCGGAACGGGAGACGTGCCCAGAGGCCATCCTGACCGGCCGTCGCATTCAGTGTGCTTTCCGGCGGGAAGTGGACGTGGAGGATAACCAGGTGATGATCATGGAGCTGGAAGGGGGCATCAAGGCGGCTTACCTGCAGAACCACTTCACCCCTGATTATCACCGTAACTACACCTTCATCGGCACGGAGGGACGATTGGAGAATTCCGAGCCGGAGATGAAAGTGTGGGTGAAGACGCGCCGGTCCGGCACGTGGAAGGATCTTTCCGACCGCACGTATGAGGTCAAGCCGGCTGCCGGGGGGCATGGCGGTGCCGACCCGGTGATCTGCGAGGATTTCGTGAAGGTGGTGCTGGATGGCAAGGAGCCTCTGGCGACGCCGCTGGCCGGACGGATGAGTGTGGCGGCTGGTGTGGCGGCGGCTTACTCCATGCGACACGGCGGCATACCCGTCGAGGTTCCACCGCCGCCGGAGTGGCTACGATAAAGGCGGGATTTACAGACGACTTGCCAGGGCGAGGCGCTCTCGGAGTCATTTCGACTTTGTGGGGTGCCTCGCTCTTCGTATGTATGAAGGGCGCTTCCCTCTCATCCGACCGGGATTGTGGAATCGCGCCCTTTAGTCCAGCCGGCGGTGCACGGTGAGGAGGGATGCCGTGCCGACGATCGTGGCGAGCCCGGCCAGGGCCAGCGCTTCCGGCCAGATCACGTCGAGCCCTGCCCCTTTGAGCATGATAGCCCGCAGGGCTGTGAGATAGTGGCGGATCGCTGAGAGCACCGAGATGTCCCTGAGGAAAGCGGGCATGTTTTTGACCGATACCAGATAGCCGGACAGGCTGACGTCGGTCATGGCCACGATGAACACGAGCAGGATGGCCTGCTGTTGCGTATGGGACGTCGATGAGATGAGCGTGCCCCAACTGATCTCGACGGCGATGAAGAGGATCGTTACAGTGAGCAGGGTGAGGATGGAGCCGCGCATCGGAACGTGGAAGCCGCGGGTCATCACGACAAACATGATCAGGAAGTCGATGATGCCCAGGATGGCAGCGGGTATGGCCTTGCCCGTCACCAGCTCGAATCGGCTCATGGGGGTGATCGCCAGCTGTTCCAACGTCCCCAGCTCTCGCTCCCGGGCCAGTGCTGTGGCTGCGACGGCCAGTGTGACCTGGTAGACGATGAAGCCCACCTGAGCGGGGATGGTGTGGTACTGGATGTTCAACCCCGGGTTGAATCGGACGGACGGCCGTAGCTCTATGGGCATAACCGCGGTATGGATTCCGGCCAGCTGGAGCCTGCGCGAGAATTCGGAGATGGCACCCTCAGCGGTGGAAACCCCTACCGCGGCCATTATGTTGTTCGAACCATCGGCGACGATCTGGAGCTGTGGCGGGTGGTTGAGGCGCATGAGATCATTGCTGAAGTGATCGGGTATGATGATGACGATTGTCGCTTTGCCCTCGGCCAACAGGCGGTTGGCCTCTTCGGCGCTTTGGATGTAGTAGCGCACGTCCAGCTCTTCGGTGACGTCCAGGGCGGTGATGAGCTGGCGGCTGAGTGATGAGTGATCTTGATCCCAGATAGCCATGGGGAGGTGGGTGATGCCCTGTCCTGTGGCCTGTGCCAGCATGATGAGCTGGATGGCCGGGAAGAGCAGGATGAACGTGGAGAAGGTCAGATCACGTCTGAATTGGATGAACTCCTTGATGACCAGATTCCAGATACGGAAGAGCATTGTGATCTTCCTTATGCTCGGTGGGTTTAGTCGATGCGTTTCTTGAATAATAAGACGCTGAGCATTAGGGCCATCGTCCCCATGCCCATGAGTACCGCCGTATGCCACCACAGGCCGGATAGTCCAAGCCCCTTCAGGAATACGCCGCGAGAGATGGCGATGAAGTGCGTCGTCGGCAGGCTGTACGAGATCAGCTCGGAGCCGAGGGATGTCTTGTTGATGGGCGTGGCAAGGCCGGATATGAAGAAGCTGGGGACGAGGGAGACCAGCAGCATGACGAACATCGCCGTCTGTTGGTTCTTGATGAAAGTGGCCAGGATCAGGCTAATCCCCATGTTGGCGCCGTAGAAGATGACGGTGAGCAGCAGGAACATGCCCAGCCGGCCGCGGAAGGGGACGTGGAACCAAAAGACGGCGACTCCCAGCGCGATGACCAGGCTGACCATGCCCGCCCCGATGTACGCCGTCAGCTTCCCTACCAGGTACTCGATCCCGCTCACGGGCGTGGTGATTAACGTCTCGAAGGTGCCCACCTCCTTCTCGCGGGTGAGTGCCAGCGCCAGGGCCAGGGCCGGCATGACCAGGACGACGGCCAGCAGCCCGGGGACCATGCTCACCAGGGACTTGAGGCCGGGGTTGTAGAGCACACGGCTGTGTGGTTCCACGAGGGCGTGCAGTGTGATGCCCGGGCCTATCAGCCTGGTGGCGAAGGCGTTGGTCCTGGCCGTGAACTCGCTAACCGTCTGGCGAGCGGTGTTGCTGTCTGTCCCATCGACCAGGAGTTGTATCTGAGCGCCGCGGCCGCTTAGCGCTTCATCCTCAAAGCCGGGCGGGATGATGAGCACCACATCCGCCTGTCCCTTGACGAGGATGCGGTTAGCCTCCTCGTAGCTCGTCGCTTGCATCACCAGGCGCACGTCACCATCCGCTGTGAGAGCTGCCAGGTAATCACGGGACAGCCGGCTGTGATCCTGGTCCATTACGGCCATTGTCACCTGTCCCAGGTCCATTGCGAACACATAAGAGAAGGTTAGCAGCAGAAAGGCAGGGGATACGGTGACGAGGAAGAGCAGCCGGATATCTCGGGCGATGTGGTAGAACTCCTTGCGTAAGATGGCTATCGTGCGACGGACCGACATGCTCGTCTCCCGGCTTAAGGTTTGCGCCAGATGCCGGGGTTCGCCGAGAACCCCGGCATCTGGCGGTTGAGTGGAGGCTATTGTAATCCCGATGCGCCGGGATGCCAAAAGAAGAAACCCGGCTTCTCCGAGAGGCCGGGTTTCTCTTTGGTTTCGCTTTTGCTTACGCTGCGGGGAGTTGGACATCGGGGTTTACGATGTTGCGCGGGGGATGGCCGGACAGCACCCGGGCTACCTCCTCGGCCGCCTTCCGCTGCAGTTCCTTCATGGAGGCTTCGGAGTACCAGGCGATGTGTGGGGTGACGATGGCCCGCGGGTGCGCGAGGAGCGGCTCGTCCGGTGGTGCTGGTTCCTGTTCCAGCACGTCCAGGCCTGCTGCCGCGATCCACCCCTCGTCCAGGGCTCGTAGTACGGCCGCGTTGGGCACGATGGGACCGCGAGCCGTGTTCACCAACACGGCCGTCGGCTTCATGCGCTTGAACACCGATTCGTCGATGAGACCACGCGTCTCCTCTGTGAGCGGTGTGTGGAGCGAGAGCACGTCAGATTGCCGAATCAGCTCGTCGAACGAGACGGGTTCCACTCCCACCTCGGCGAACCGGTCACGTGGGATGTATGGATCGCACGCGATGACGTGGAAGCCGAGCCCGGCCGCCTTGCGCGCCGTTGCCGAGCCGATGCGCCCTAACCCGAGGATGCCGAAAGTCATCCCAGCCAGCCGGGGGATGTCGCGCGTGACGCTGCCGGGCCATCCTTCTTTGCGAGCGGCCTCTATCTCCCAGGGCAGGCGGCGCAGGCAGGCCAGCGTGAGCAGGATGGCATGGGAGGACACCTCGTCGATGCAGTAGTCGGGCACATTGCAGACGGGGATGCCACGCCGGGTAGCGGCAGCGATATCTACGTTATCGTAGCCCACGCCGTATCGTACGATGACCCGGCATCGCTGTAGCCCGGCGATGATCTCCGATGTGAGGGAGGCCGGACCGACGAGCAGAGCATCCGCGTCGGCGGCGACGGACAGGACATCATCCGGAGCCGGGGACGGCGCGACGATCAGTCGGGCGCCGATTTGCGCGAGGATGCGGTGCTCCGTTTCCAGATCCGGGTATTGATGGTCTGTGACGACGACAGTGAACGGTGATGACATATGCACGCCTCCCTCATCACTTGCCAATGATTTCGTCCAACGTCGGTAGTGATTCAAACTCAGGGACTTCGACCAGATATGGGTTGCCGTACCCGGTGGCGTCGCTGGTGAACAATACGTAGCGGTCATCTGGGCTGAACCGGGGATGAACGTGAACCTCCTGGATATGGAAGCTACCGCGGTGCCAG